>JAWXAN010000033.1 GCA_034439475.1 Candidatus Zixiibacteriota bacterium | reverse complement strand
CAAAACCAGCGCTGTTTTCCTCGACTGCGTCCATGGGAAATGACACCAGAAACACCGCAATTTCGGCAATACTTTTTTACTGATCACTAAAACTCCTTAATCACTTATGGCGGAATCCCCTTCAAATCAATAAGATACAAGAAAAAAACCCACACATTTTGATCATTATGCCCGCAATGACGTATTGGCGAGTCTGTCCTTGAAATCTTGTACCACACTGCTTGCGGTGTGATCTTTCTGTTGGTGACCGGAACACCCCTGTGATAACTTTGCACAAAGCCAAACAACAGTTATATTCCTCTGCCCGAAGCCATATATATATAAGAGATTTGACAATGAAAAGCGAAGCCGCAAACGTGCCCGACTACATAAAAGAAGCCCCTGACAATCGAAAAGTGGCTTTACAAAAATTCCGCACATGGTGCAGGGTCATTTTAGTTGATTACGAAGAAACAATGGCTTTTGGGATGCCATCATACAAAAACAACGATGTTGTCGAGATTGCCTTTGCAAGCCAAAAAAATCATACCTGCTTTTATGTTTTGAAACACGAAGTGATGCTCGCCAATAAAAAATTGCTTGAGGGGCTCAATCATGGTAAAGGCTGTATTCGGTTCGCCAATCCGGATAAGATAGATTTTGAGATAATTAAAAAACTTCTCGCAGCGACTGTACAATCAAAGAGCAAAGCGTGCTGAGCCCAGAACAGAGTATGCTCTTTTGAACGAACTTCACGGATAGCCCGCATTCCTTGACTTGCTTCTTGCCGTCAATTAGCAGATATTTTACTTCGATATGAATGCAGAGAAGTCTTCGCACCCTCCAAAAAAACGAATCGCGCTCCACACCAAAATATTCATCGGCCTTCTCACCGGCGCAATCATCGGTATCGGCGTCAATGTTTTGTATGGCGGGACACATCCGACAATTGTATGGGTTGCATCGAATATCACCGAACCGGTCGGCACACTCTTTCTGCGTCTGCTTCTCATGATCGTCATTCCGCTCGTCTTTTCTTCGCTTATAGTCGGTATCGCCGGAATTGGGGATATCAGAACACTCGGGCGTGTAGGCCTGAAATCTTTCGCATATACACTGGTTATTTCATCTATTTCTGTGATCATCGGTTTAACCCTGGCCAACACAATCAGACCGGGTGAACGTGTTTCACGTGAAACAGCCGCCGCTCTCGAAGAACGATATGCCTCTGATGCGGCCAAACGCGTTGCCGATGCCGAAAAAATCAACACCACCGATTCGCCGCTTATGCAAGCAGTTAAGACTATTGTTCCGATAAATCCGTTCACGGCCATCGCAAGCGAAACGCCGAGTATGCTTCATCTGATGTTTTTCGCGCTTGTTATCGGCATTGCCATCACACTTATTCCAAAACATTTTTCGGCTCCGTTTGTGAATGCAATGGATTCCCTGTACCAGATTTCGGCCAAAGTCATTGATATCATTATGGTCTTTGCCCCTTATGCTGTTGCCTGCCTGCTGTTCAATAATACCGCTCGTTTTGGAATAGATTTATTGAGCGCGCTCGGTTGGTTTGTCGTGACTGTCCTGCTTGGATTGAGTCTGCACATGTTCGGAGTCTATTCGCTCTCAGTTGCGCTGCTCTCGCGCATTTCGCCGCTGGAATTTTTTAGAAGAACCCGTACCGTCATGCTCACCGCGTTTTCGACATCCTCTTCCAATGCCACTCTACCGACCGCGCTTGCGGTCTCAGAACGGAATCTTGGTGTCCCGCGCGAGATAAATAATTTTGTTCTGACAGTCGGCGCGACCATGAATCAAAACGGAACGGCCCTTTATGAAGGCGTGACCGTTTTATTTTTAGCGCAACTTGCGGGAATCGACCTGTCGCTCACCGAGCAGATCACTGTTGCCTACCTTGCGATTTTGGGAGGTATCGGAACCGCTGGAGTGCCATCGGGATCTATCCCATTTATCATTGTGGTGCTTGCGACGATAGGTGTGAATCCGGCGCTCATCGCGATTATTCTTGGAGTGGACAGGATACTGGATATGTGCCGCACCACTCTCAATGTGACTGGCGATTTGACTGCCGCGACGTACGTAGCGCGCTCCGAAGGGTACACACTACTGAAGACTCAGCCGGAGAAAATGCCCGAGCAGACCTTAGTCTGATTCTAATGCCTTTGCAAGAGCTTCTTCGAGTGACGAATATCTGAATGTGAATCCTGCATTGCGAAGCTTCTCCGGTGAGACTTTTGCGGATGCCAGCAACAACTCCTGCGCCATTTCACTCCCAAGCAACGCTTTTAGTGCAAACTTAGGCACTGTCAACGCCGACGGACGATGAAGTATTTTTGCTAAGACTTTTGTAAACCGTTCGTTCGTTACCGGGTTCGGTGAAACGGCATTGATCGGGCCATCGAGCGTTTTATCTGCTAATACAAAGCGGAAAATATCCAACAAATCATCAAATGCGATCCAACTCATATACTGACAACCGTCGCCCAACTTGCCGCCGATACCGGCCTTGAAAGGCGGAAGCATTTTCTTAAGCGCCCCACCTTTTTTTGTCAGAATTATTCCGATACGAGGATGAACAACCCGCACTCCGTGTTGTTTTGCCGGATCAGCCTCACTCTCCCACGCCTGACAGACCTCAGAGAGAAATCCTTTACCCGGCGGCGATTGCTCGGTGAGCGGATCATCCCCCCTGTCGCCATAATAACCAATGGCCGAAACTGAGATAAAGACTGCCGGCTTGCGCTCCATCCGAGCAATGGTTTCTGCAAGAAGCGATGTGCCACCCACGCGGCTTGATTTGATCTTCTCTTTCACTGTCGCCATCCACCGTTTCGCGGCGATGTTTTCTCCAGCAAGGTGGATAATGGCATCGACACCCTCAAGGTCAGCTGGGTTCAACTTCTTTTTTTCGATGTCCCATTGGATTGTATCCTGCCCGCTGTTTTCGGAATGCCGAACGAGACGCATAGTAGTATGACCATCGGATTTTAACAATGGAATCAGATGGCCGCCAATCATTCCCGATGCGCCGGTAAGTGCAATTTTCATACTTGTTATACCATACACCAAACAAGGCGGCTATGCAACCCGTTTACGAAAGCGAAGAACCGCATCTGTGGTGTCGGGCGTCTCTGAGCGACAGTCCCTTGGTGCGGAGCAGCCCGCCGCGGCGGAGAATCCATCTTCTCTGATATTTGGTAGGTCAGTGATCCTTGTGATCCTGACGTCCGATATTCGCCAAGATAAAGATCACACCGCAAGCAGTGTGGTACAAGATTTAAGCAGTCATTCCGCAGTACGTCGTTGCGAGGAGTGACTTCTGAGGAACGACAGTGTTGACGTCTTGTCTCAAGTAGGTCAGTCCGCCGCGCCTGCCCGCTGTGGTGGGGCGGACCGTGATCCTGACGTCTTCGATCCTCGGAATCGAAACGAGAATATGAAATCCGAATGCCTCCTCATCTCCTCTCTCTTTGAAGGAGCCAATCCATTTCCCGAAGTGGTATCCGACGGCCTCATGGAATACAAATGCAATTACTTCCTTGGTAATGACTCCACCAAATGGCGGATTAATGTCCCTAACTTCTCAAGCATCACATACAAAGAGATATACCCCGGCATTGATCTGAAATACTACGGCAATGGCCGTCAAATGGAATACGACTTTATCGTTGCGCCCTTTGCTGATGTAAGTCAGATAAGGATAAAATACGGAGGATGCGAGTCACTTTGTGTCAATGAGACTGGTGAACTGGAAGTCCAAACCAAATGGAATACTGTGACCGAACGAACCCCGTATGTCTATCAGATCGTAGCTGGCGAGAAGAAACAACTGACCGGCGAGTATTATCTCTGTGATGACAATTCATTCGGCTTCAAACTTGCTAAAGAATACAACCCCGCCCTCGCCGTCGTCATCGACCCGGTGCTAACATACAGTACCTATCTCGGCGGTAGTGGTAGTGACAGGTCAACGGACATTGCCATTAACAGCTCGGGGCAGGCCTATATCTGTGGGTCTACGGGTTCGGCTGATTTTCCAGTCGTGTTCGCTTACGACAATACCATTAATAGTCTCTCAACGTTTGATTGCTTTGTTACCAAATTTAATGCAACAGGGAATTCTCTCCTATTTAGTACTTATCTTGGAGGAGAATCCGCCGACTACTTTACGGCTATTTCAATTGGGGCTGAGTCAGGCATCGGTATCTTTTTAACAGGCTATACCTATTCGGCGGACTATCCGACGACATTTCCCCATTTCGCTTATTTTGGAAATATTGACGCGGTACTTACCGGGCTAAGCTCAACTGGAGACTCGCTCCTGTACAGTACATTTTTTGGTGGAAACAGTAGTGACTACGGTACGGATGTAGAAGTACGATGCAATCCGCCGTGTTCGACTGGTGCATTCAGCGTTTGGATCACAGGAGCTACGAATTCGCTGAATTTGCCCGTATTCAATGCCTCACAAACCACCAATGCCGGGTTGAACGACGCCTTTATCGCACAATTCACATCTACACAATTTCCCATTAGCCTTTCTATAGGTCTGAAGTACTGCACCTATTATGGCGGCTCCGGATCTGAAGGTGGGCGGTCACTTGGCATTTCACCGACTATACCGTACAAACCATATATCTCAGGATCAACACAATCATCAGGTTTGCCGGCTATGAATGGCTATGATCTATCATTCGGCGGCTCCGAAGACATTTTTATCACAATGTTCGACGTCGCCGGAAATGGACAGATCTATCCTTCAGCTTCCACTTACTTTGGGGGTTCAGGGTCTGATAATAGTACTTCGCTTGCGATTTTAAGCTCTGGGGCGGTTTGTGTTACAGGGTATACAAACTCACCAGGTATTGCAACTCCAGGGGCATTCGACGAAAATTCAAATGGCTTCTATGATGTCTTTGTAGCCAAGTTTTCAAGCAATTTAGTCTCGCTAAATTTCTGTACCTATCTCGGCGATGCTGGTGAAGATTACAGTGGAACATCAGCATCGGCCCTCACTGCAGACGGTCAAGGCAACCTCTATGTAACAGGATTCACCAGCTCTTCAAATTTTCCAACGGTTAACCCCTACGACGCAACTCTCAGCGGAACTCTCGATGCCTTTATCTCCAAACTCAGTTCAAATGGTTCTTCTCTTCTGTCCAGTACCTATCTTGGTGGTACAATCAACGATTACGGCGTAGCGATTGCATTGGACAATTCTGGCTGTACATACACTTTAGGGGGCACATATTCCACTAATTTCCCCCTGATGAATCCATTCGATGGCAGTTATGGCGGAGGAAATGAGGATGTATTTCTCACAAAGATGTGTTTGAGTTGTTGTGTCGGCACCACCGGCAATGTCGATTGTGATTTGGCAAATGTAGCGGATATCTCGGACCTAACAGCACTTATCGATAATCTGTTTATAAGCCTTGCTCCGCTCTGTTGTTCAAGCGAAGCCAATACGGATGGCGACCTTGGCGGAGCGGTCGATATTTCTGATTTGACTGCGCTTATTGACCATCTCTTTATCTCGCTCGCGCCCACCGCGCCTTGTCAGTGAGACTGCAGGGCGACCAGAGGAAGGGGTGCGGCCATCTCATTTGGTTTCCTGTTGTGTAGGTCAGTCCGCCGCGCCTGCCCGCTGTGGCGGGGCGGACTAACATCTTCTCTGATATTAGTAGGTCGATACCTTCCGAGGTCTCGACATCTTTTTTTCGTCTTGTAGCGATGAACTCCCGCGGTTCAGCGATTCTTTTGT
>JAWXAN010000032.1 GCA_034439475.1 Candidatus Zixiibacteriota bacterium | reverse complement strand
TCAGCGGTGAATTACGGGGTGGGGAGTAATCCTAATTCAGTTACATCCGCCGACTTTGACGGGGACGGGAAACCTGATCTGGCGGTCGCGAATACAGGTTCCAGCACTGTCTCGATCCTGAAAAACAACGGCAACTGGCATCCTGCTGTGTTGGATTAACGGGTAATGTCGATTGTGATCAAGCCGATGTCTCAGACGTTTCGGACCTGACGGCATTGATTGACAATCTCTTTATATCGCTGGCTCCGCTTTGTTGCGAATCAGAGGCCAATATCGATGGAGTGCCGCCAGTTGATATTTCTGATTTGACAGCGCTCATCGACCATCTTTTTATTTCGCTGGCTCCGACAGCGGCGTGTCAGTGAGATAGGACGTCATGATCGTTCGCCATGGAAAACCGTAGCGGATGACCTGCGAATATCGGAGAAGATGGATTCTCCGCCGTGGCGGACTGACATCTTCTCTGATATTAGTAGGTCGATACCTTCCCGAGGTCTCGACATCTTTTTTTCGTCTTGTAGCGATGAACTCCCGCGGTTCAGCTATTCTTTTGTTCTCTGTCTTCCCTGCGGACGCGGGAACCCACTATGAAGTGGTGTCGGGCGCCCCCGACGGGGCAGTTATCCCGTGCCCGACACTATGATTAAACTGTCAGGCGGGGGAGATACCATCCCCTGGCAGGGGCGCCAGACAGCACAGAAAAGAAGTCAGGATCACAAGGATCCTGACCTACTTAGGACTGACTGCACTTCTTAATTCTTCGTGCGGGACGTCTCTGTCGCGCACCGATGATTAAGACGCCAGTCCGCCGTGGCGGAGCCCGACACGTCGAGACAGTCAGGCGGGGGCGGATGACCTGCGAATATCGGAGAAGATGGATTCCAGTTTTCACTGGAATGACAAAATAGAAGGCTGACTGCACTTCTTAATTCTTCGTGCGGGACGTCTCTGTCGCGCACCGATGATTAAGACGCCAGTCCGCCGCGGCGGAGCCCGACACGTCGAGACAGTCAGGCGGGGGCGCCTGACAGCACGGACGAAGATGGATTCCAGCTTGCGCTGGAATGACAAAATAGAAGGCTGACGGCACTTCTTAATTCTTCGTGCGGGACGTCCCAGTCGCGCACCGATGATTAAGACGCCAGGCCGCCGCGCCTGCCCGCTGTGGCGGGGCGGACTGACATCTTCTCTTCGTCTGTGCAGTCCTCCCTCCTTTTGTCATTCCAGCTATCTTTGTCATTCCAGCGAAAGCTGGAATCCAGGGTAAATCAACGTGCAGGCCGCCGCCGCGGACTGCACCACATATTAGAAACCACTATGAGCGGTGGCATACCCGAATGAATAGAAGATGGATTCCAGTTTTCACTGGAATGACAATGTAGGGAACTTCTGCTTCAGTCTTCGGTAGCCCAGCCCACAGCTGGGTGTTTCCTGCCCGGTGTGAGCATGATCGAATTGCTGAAACATGGTGCGGAACAGAGATTTTCGAATCCGCCAATGGAGGACGGCCCGCACGAAGACGAAGATGGATTCTCCGCCGTGGCGGGCGGGAATGACATAGAAGAAGGAATCGCTGAACCGCAGGCCGCCACTGCGGGATGTATACCAACCACGAGTAGAACGGTCAGGTTACAATAAGAGATCACACCGTCCGCCACGGCGGAGTGTGGTACAAGACTTAAGAAGTCGCTACTCGCAACGACTCATCGAGGATTTGTTGGCGCACGAGGCTTTGTCCGCCACTGCGGGACGTGCGCCAACCACGGTGTAGAGGGTTTTACAACAGTCCCGGGTTATCGTGGCGACAGCCAATGCGTGGCTATCGAACAATAACAAGACTATCAATTTTAGTTTCTATGCGATAATATTCGTTTGTGAAAACGCCTTCCCGTGTGCCGACTTCCCACACTGAATCGGGGGAAACATAGCCGTCATGTTCAGTCAGCCGGAATGAGCGAGAGTACCGTTTATAGCCGATTTTATTTGGATAGTGCGTATAGAGCCATCTGAGAAGTCCGCTGTTCCGATCAATGATCGCTGTGCCGGATGGCTCCGAGGCGGAAGCAGACCGGTGGTCAAAGGCGATGGCCAGTTCCTTGCCGCCTGTGTCGTTGGGAAAAAAGCTCAGAACGTATTCATTTTTGAAAAGATTCGGGAGCGAAATGTCAATTGGCCGCTCTTTTACTCTGTCTTCTGTTTTGGTGACCTGTGAATCAAGCTGGCCAGCCGAATAGTAGAATACAACCCGACTGGTGTCGGTGTGTGTCGTTTTCCCTTTGCGGCTTATATGCCTATAGAAAGAACGGACATATATGGCGTAATCCCGACTACCAAGAGCTGAGTCGGATGCGGTAAATGCTTTTTCCGCTTTTACCCAATAGTATCTCAGAACAGGTTGGTCGTCAGGGCTCCCCAATACGGTCCATGCATAAAACAGAAGAACGGCCATAAAAACAGCGAAAAGTCTGAAACGTATTTCTTTTTTTGCTCTCATCCTGACCTGTTTCTGCGTATCAACTTATACGTGAACGTGCGCGTTTTGACAATTCACCCCCGTGTCTTGTGGCGGCGTTAGCATAATCAACCTGTTTGACTTTCTCAAGACCCAATCTCGGCCGGTATGGATGAGGATGAAGGTGATAGAATAAATTATGAATACCGTTACGACAAACCGCCAAAGAACCCAAAAAAAGGAGAGTGTATGATAGTCCGAGATATTCTCAGAGGGAAACAACAGGAATTAGTGACAGCCACAGTCAAAATGACCATACCGCACGCCATGGAGATTCTCATAAAGAATCGCATAAGCTGTCTGCCCGTTGTGGATAAAAATCTTCGCTTGGCGGGAATCATCAGCGACAAGGATATCTTCCGGCATATTTTTGATTCTCTCCAGAGCTTTCGTTCGTCGATGGTCGAGGACTTGATGACAAAGAAGGTCATCGTAGGGCTTGAGTCTGACGAAATCGGCTATATTGCATCGATAATGACGACAAATCGGATTCGGCATGTCCCAATTATGCGGGACGAGCGGCTTTTCGGATTGGTTTCGGTGGGTGATATTGTCAAAACCCGAATGATGGATATGGAGGTCGAGAACAGATACCTGCTTCAATTTATCGAAGGGAGCTATCCAAGATAGAGCGCGGTTCCAAGCCCGGTTATTATTAAGCGGGGAGCCGAGTTCCAGGAACAATGAGAACTGAGATTGCCGTGCCCGCCCGCCGTGGAGGGTCGTACCTGCCAAGGCACTCCTCGCAGCGACCATGTGGGAAATGTCAGCGCTGGTAGAAGCACCCACAAATCAACGCTGGTAACCCGGTTCAGACTTCCATGACTTCTTTTTCTTTGACGACGAGCAGTTGGTCCAGCTGTGAAATATAGGTATCGGTATACTTTTGGGTGTCTATAAGCGCGTTGACTTCCTCATCCTCGGATATTTTCTTGTCTTTTAATGCCTTTTTGATATGCTCGTTGGCATCGCGTCGGATATTCCGTATAGCCACTCGCCCTTCTTCGACGATATGTTTGCACTGCTTGACCAAATCTTTGCGGCGTTCTTCGTTCAGGGCCGGGATTGCCAGACGGATAAGCGCGCCATCGACCGACGGGTTCAGCCCCAAATCGGCCTTCTGAATCCCTTTGACAATATCGCCGACTGTCGACTTATCGAAGGCCTGGACCACGACCAGACGCGGTTCAGGCGCGCTCACGGTAGCGACCTGATTTATCGGCATGGTTGTGCCATAGGCTTCGACGCGCACCATATCAAGCAGGTGCGATGACGCTTTTCCAGTTCGCACTGTCCCGAGTTCGCGGGTGACCGTATCAACGGTCTTGTGCATCTTGTCAGTTGTTTCTGTGAAAATCTTATCAAGCATAATGAGACTCCTGTCGCCCTCTGTCTTATTGACTTATTAATATTAGGAGATAAGTGTTCCAACATCTTCGCCTGTGACGACGCGTTTAAGCACGCCTTCGATTCCGATATCGACTACCCGCACAGGAATATGATAATCTTTGAGAAGTGAAATGGCGGTTGAATCCATCACTTTCAGGTCCTGGGTCAGGACATCCATGAAGCTGAGCGATGGATAAAACACTGCGCCGGGTACTTTTTTGGGGTCAGCGGAATATACACCGTCGACATTGGTCGCTTTGATCATAAGATCTGCGCCGATTTCCATCGCGCGGAGCGATGCGGCGGTGTCGGTGCTGAAATATGGATTGCCTGTACCGGCCGCAAAAACGACGGTGCGTCCTTTTTCCATATGGCGCACAGCGCGGCGGCGTATATATGTCTCGGCAAAGGCTTCGATTTTCACCGCCGACATAACCCGTGTGTAGATGCCCATTTTCTCGAGGGTGTCCATGAGCGCAAGGGCGTTCATCACCGTCGCCAGCATTCCCATGTTATCAGCCGTGACGCGCTCCATACCTCGCTCTGCAGCATTCATTCCTCTGAAAATATTTCCGCCGCCTACGACTATTGCAAGTTCGATGTCGAGTTGCTTCATGTCTTTAATTTGTGAGCAGATTGATTCGACGGTCTGTGTGTGAATACCGTAATCGCTCGGTCCCATCAATGATTCGCCTGAGAGTTTTAGCAGAACTCGTTTATAGGCTGGTGGGGCAGAGTCTGTTAACATCCGAAGTTATTCTCCAAGACGGAAACGGACAAAACGAGAGATAGCGACCGGTTCCCCCTGCAAACTACTCATTTCTTTGACCAGATCTCCGACAGTCTTATCGTTATCTTTCACATATGACTGTTCCATGAGAACAACTTCAGCGTAGTATTTCTCAACTTTGCCGTCGACAATTTTGTCAATGATGGCGGCTGGTTTCTTTTCGTTTTCGGCCTGTTTGCGGAAGATTGATTTTTCAGCATCTATCGCTGTGGAGTCGACTTGCTCACGGCGCACTGCCGCCGGGGATGCGGCTGCAACATGCATGGCGACATCACGGGCGAACGTTTTCAGTTCATCGACCTTGGGGGATGACTTTGCCGAGATTTCCACAAGCACACCGAGCTTGTCCCCCGGATGGACGTAATAGGAAACGACGCCCGATGTTGTCTCAAAGCGCGCGAATCTTTTCAAAATTGTGTTTTCGCCCAGTCCGGCAATGGTTTCTGTGATGGCATCGCCCACTGTCATCGAGGGTTTAGCGGAAAAAGGTTGCGGGAGAAGCAAGTCACCACTGCCAGCACTCCCGAGCGACGGATTGGCGGCCACATGCTTGGCTATATTCATGCAGAATGTCTTGAACTGGTCGGTTCGGGCCACAAAATCTGTCTCGCAGTTAATCTCGATCATGGCGCCAAGTTTCTCTCCCGGGGGGATGTAGCAGGCAATGACGCCTTCAGATGTGACGCGTCCTTCTTTTGAACCGGCTTTGGCGATTCCCCGTTCACGCAGGACAGCAACCGCTTTATCAAGGTCGCCGTTGCTTTCGCTGAGGGCCTTTTTGCAGTCCATCATCCCCGCGCCTGTTTTATCGCGAAGGTCTTTTACTAATTTCGCTGTTATTTCCATTATCTCTTATCTGCCTTGTCTATGCGAACTCAAACAGTTGGTCTGTCTGAGTCAGAAATATACGTTTTCAGTGGTGTTGCCCGCTCCTCTTCGAGGGTCTTTTCCATCATTGCCTGCGATACGCTGGCCTGGGCCTCGATTGCTGCAACCACCAACTCGCCGAGAAGCAATCTGATGGATTTAATGGCATCGTCGTTGGCCGCAATCGGGAAATCAATCGGATCCGGATCGGCATTTGTATCGAGAATTGCAATAATCGGTATGCCGAGTTTGGAAGCCTCAGCCACGGCAATTTTTTCTTTTTTGGCGTCCACAACTATCAGCAGACCTGGGAGATAATTCATCTCCTTGATGCCGCCGAGAATCTTGACAAGCTTGCCGGCTTCGTTTTCGAAGTTGGACCGTTCTTTTTTAGTGAACTTTTCAAGCGTGCCGTCTTCGCGCATCCGCTCAATGTCTTTAAGTTTTTTGATAGAATTACGAATGGTGGCGAAATTGGTCAACATCCCCCCGAGCCAGCGTTCAGTGACATAGAAACCTTTGCATTTGGGCGCTTCTTCGAGAATAACCTCGCGTGCCTGTTTTTTGGTTCCGACAAAAAGAATCGAACGTCCGGCTGAAACAACCTCGGTGACTTTTCGCTTGGCCTGTTCAAGAGCGTTGATTGTTTTTTGCAGGTCAATAATATAGATGCCGTTGCGCGCTGCAAAAATGAACGGCTTCATTTTGGGATTCCAGCGACGGGTCTGGTGTCCAAAATGGACGCCCGCCTCTAAGAACTCTTTGACTTTTGGAGTAATCACAAACTACCTCTGTCTACGGTTTAACTTCGTTCGGGCTTCATCCTTGACCAGTACCCGTTGATCGGGACCGTCGGCCAAGTCGACCGTCACTGCTTATTTCCACACTCAGCAGAATATTCGGCTGAGTGTGGATACTTCTTGTTTTTTATCGCTTCGAATACTGGAAGCGTTTGCGAGCTTTGGGACGCCCGTATTTTTTTCGTTCAACTTCGCGCGGGTCGCGGGTAAGAAAACCGCCGCGGCTGAGTGTGCGCTGGACATCGGGGCGATAGAGAATCAATGCCCGGCTTAAGGCCAATCGGATTGCTCCGGCCTGGCCTGAGACTCCGCCGCCTTTGGCAGTACAGACGATATCAAATCGACCCGTGCTTTCGGTCGCAAGGAGCGGCTCGCAGGCATGGTTTACCAGTGTTTCGCGGCTGAGATAATCAGATATTTGTCTGCCATTGACTGAGACATTTCCTTTGCCCGGAAAGAGAATAACGCGAGCCGTGGAGCTTTTTCTACGCCCGATCGCCGAAGGCGGATTGCTTTGCGCTTGCGCCATAATTTTACTTCCTCTTCAATTCAATTGATGTCGGCTGTTGAGCGGCATGAGGATGCTCGCTTCCGGCATAGACATGTAGTTTCTTAATCATTTTGCGTCCGAGTTTATTCTTCGGAAGCATGCCTCGGATTGTCAGAGTGAACGCTTCATCCGGTCGACGATTCAATTCGTTCCCGAGATTATGCTTTCTCAGTCCGCCGGGGTATCCGGTGTAGGTATACGAGAATTTATTGAGCAATTTTGAGCCGGTCACTTTTAGTCCTGCGGCATTGATTGCCACAACATGGTCGCCCATATCAATATGGGGAGTAAAAGTCGGTTTGTCTTTGCCACGCAACATAGCAGCCACTTTGACGGCCACGCGTCCAAGGGTCGCGCCTTGCAGATCGATTACAACCCAGCGGCGATTATGCGGGTCAGCGGTCGGTAAAAAAGTCTTCATTTGGTCTCTTCCAATACTTACGGAGGGTCAACTTCTTGTAAAGCCTGCAAATATATCGTGTGGGATGGGAATGTCAAGTGTCAGTTTGAAAAAAAGTGACAAGTTCTGAGGATAACCAGATAACGCGCTTAAACTATTGGGCAGTAAGGCTATAGTTGGACGAATGGCCGGCAAATACGAGTTACTTTTCGACTTCCCCGGATTAGAGTTCAATCATGTCCCTGGATCATACCCCAGCTTTCGCTGGGGTGACATTTCCAGTGAGTCATTGCGAGGAGCGGCTTCTGAGACGCGACGCGGCAATCCTCATGTTCTCTGTTCAGTCCTGCTTCTTACCGACAACACCACCCATCTCACGGTTACACCATTCCCTACAGTCACTGACATGGCGCAGTCGGGGCGAGCGAAATAAAGAGATAATCGATGAGTGCAGTCAAATCGGAGATATCTGTCGTTCCAGTGCCATCGGTGTTAGCCGCATCAGGACAACAGAGCGGAGTTAAGGTGATGAACAGATGGTCAATGAAAACGGTTAAATCGCTGATATCTGCGGTCTGACCTCCATCGCAGTCAATATTCCCGGTTGGGTCAAAACAACAATCAAGACAGGCGGAATCTACCGGCAGAGCGCCGATGAGCTGGCTGCAAGAATTATTATTGGGAGCGCACGGAGAACTT
>JAWXAN010000031.1 GCA_034439475.1 Candidatus Zixiibacteriota bacterium | reverse complement strand
GACGGAATAGAAAAGAAGACAGTCAGGCGGGGGCGCCTGACTGCACTTCTATTTACCCTGGATTCCGGCCTGCGCCGGAATGACATTTTGAGGGATTGACATTGTGACGGGAATGATTATGTGGTGTCGGGCGTCTAATCTTGTACCACACTGCTTGCGGTGTGATCTTTATCTTGGCGAATATCGGGCGTCTCTGCCTGACTGTCTCGACGTGTCGGGCATCCACCACGGAGGACCGCGCAAAGAGAGAGTACCCGTCGGCGGCGTCCCGCGCGAAGGGATATTAGAGTGTCGGGCCACCACCTCCAATCTTCATCATATCCTAACACATTCATTGAGTAAAAATCCTTTTAAAGCTTGACAGTCGCTCACATTCCAGATAATATGGAAAGGGGATGTGATTGGCTGATTTTATGGCCGGTCTTGTGTTTGTTTGCAGAGTGTGGGGGTTGCCTGCTGGGGTGAAAGTGGGGCTATGTGGACAGTATGGTTGCAAGAGGGCGCATAGATAGGATCGAGGTAACACGTGAAATTCTCGATAACTCATTTAAACGTAAGAGAACGGTCATTTGGTAGCATGGAGGCAGTAAGATGAAACGAGTTCTTTTTCTGATTGCGACGGTCTTGTTTGTATTGGGCGGAAGTTCTGCTCGCTCACAATTTGTTCAGAGCCCAAACGATCATGGCACGGCTGATTCAATGGAAATGGTGATGGCCGTCATTCCTGATGTTGCGACAAATAAGAAGAAAGTTGAGATGCAGCTCTGGGTTTTTAATGATAGCGATGATGTCGTTAGTTCCTCTGTTGGATTCAGATGGGTAAATCCTGTCCTGTCGATGGACAGCGCCAAGGAATCACCACTTGCATTGTCTTCATTTAATCTTCAACGCTTTCTCTACTTTAAGAGTAATGTGGACACGACAAACGTCTATGACCAGTTTCTTTTTGCCGGAGTTAGGATAAGCGGAAACGGAGTTGTCAAAGCGCCAACTCGTCGTCTCTGGGCAACGTACTATTTCAAGGTGGCGACTTGGACTGTATCTGATTCGATACTCCTTGATACTCTCACCTTTAACACGGGCACGATTTTC
This sequence comes from Candidatus Zixiibacteriota bacterium, assembly GCA_034439475.1. NCBI lineage: Bacteria > Pseudomonadati > Candidatus Zixiibacteriota > Candidatus Zixiibacteriota bacterium. The sequence continues at coordinate 112,718 of JAWXAN010000031.1, read as the reverse complement.
AAATTCATAAACTCGGCGAACCAAACTTATGCTCCGTATTGGCTTGGCAAGAAAGTCGTGTATGATACCGCATACGAACCGCCGGCAAACATTGGTGTCGCTCCAGACACTGTTTTTTTTAATGCAGTTCAGGGCAGTCCGGCTCCTCCCAGCCAAGTAGTCTCAATAACGTCGGACGGCAATCCGCTGGCTATTTCGCTCATAGAAAGCGTCTCTTGGATTCTCAAGAGTCCCTCATCAGGAACAACACCCCTAAATGTCAACGTCTCAACCAATATTTCAGGATTACCTCCAGGAGTTTATTTTGATTCAATACGTGTCCAGGCTTCTGGAGCGTTGAATTCCCCGCAGCAGATTTATGTGAAATTGTCACTTATAGAGCCCCCCCCGACTATAAGCGCGTTGCCGAGTTCATTTATATTCTCCGGCGTCCTTGGACAAGGGATACCTCCTTCCAAGACTTTGATTGTCAAAAATACCGGAGGACAAACACTCAACTGGACTGCAACGAATTCCCAAACATGGCTACAATTGTCTCCATCATTTGGAGTTGACTCGGCGGGGGTTTCAGTTTCGGTTGACACCACGGGTCTTCTGCAGGGTGATTACGTCGACACGATTATTGTGAGCGACCCGGCGGCCTCGAATAATCCAGTTAAAGTTCCGGTTTCATTTTCAATCGGAACAAGTTTCACAACTATTGTGACGAACCCTAACCCGCTCTTTTTTGTTCAAAATCCATCGAGCCCAATCGTTTTTACGAAGACATTTGAAGTCCTTAATGGCGGAATCGGAAACCTTCGATTTAAAATTACGGAGAATTCAGCGCGTATTCAGTCGATCATCCCCGACACGGGAATAGCTCCACTAACAATAACAGTAACATACAAATACTCTGGCGCCTTTGAAGGTCTTGACGTGTACGATACGATCACAATTCGCTCCGACGATGCGGTGAATACGCCACTGGAAGCGGAAACGCATATTCGCTACACCGCATTTCCGGCTGTCATCGCTACAAATCTCGATACTGTAAAGCTTACCGTTTTTGCCTGTTCGCAAGGAGAGGTGCCGCTTGACAGCGACACACTATTTGTGACTAATACCGGAGGGGATAATCCGCTTGAACTGAATGTACAGGCATCGAGCAGTTATTTCTATCTCAACCATGTCGATGGTATTGCTCCCGATCAGTTCCTTGTCAGCGCCACTTCGGCTATCGACAGCGGATTTCCCCCGGGCGTCTATTATGATTCTCTCACTATTTTTGGCGTTAATGCCGTGAACAATCCCAAAACTGTGATAGTTGAGTATACGGTTTCTACAGGTACTGAGCCGCCAGTCATATCGCTTTCAACGAACTCGCTGACTGTTCCCTATCAGGAGGAATCCGGACCTGCCATTCTTGATGTCTTTGACATTGACAATGCTGTCGGTGGGTGTATGCCTTGGCATCTGAATAATGAGATAGATTGGTTGGCTCCATCAATCAGCAGCGGCAATGTACCCGGTCAACTCGATGCAGTTGCGGACGCTCCCGGCTATGTTTTCGGCCAATACTATGACACTCTGTATGTTGTTGCTCCCGGCGCAGCAAATGACTCAGTCGCCTACCCTGTCGCACTTCTGGTCTGGCGTTTTCATGGTGACGTGGACTATAACGGTATAATTGACATTGCAGATCTGACAGATATGATTGAATTCCTGTTTCTAAGTGAATTGAATAGCGCTCCTCAGCCGACACTTCTTGTGGGAGATCTTGATTGTGACAATATGGTGGACATTTCCGATGTGACCTATTTAATAGCCTACCTCTTCATTGGAGGACCGATTCCCTGTGGGAATCCGTTCTAAGTGTCCTGCATTACCGATTTCACGCACCGCGGTCTCTCCGCGGTGTGTTTTTTATTACCCAAGCAGGCAGTTGGCTTGAAAGGCCTTTTAGCTTGTTTTTGAGTACAAAAGTGATATAATCTACCATGGCTAAAATTCTCGAAAATCCACAGCTAAGACTCGCGATGCCTGCAAAAAGTGATAAAGTTGAGACATTCCATATTGTAACCTACGGTTGCCAGATGAATGTCGCCGACTCCTCGACACTTGCGGCCACAATGAAAACTCGCGGATATAGAATGGTAGAGGACGAATCGGAGGCCGACCTAATTATTGTCAATACCTGTTCGGTGCGGGAAAAAGCCGAAGAACGAGTGTATGGGCGGCTTGGGGAAATATACAAGTACAAACGTTTGAGGCCATCGATGAAAGTTGCCGTGGTCGGATGTATGGCGCAAAGACTTGGCCAAGCTCTTAAAGATAAAGTCCCGCATGTCGATTATGTTCTCGGCACAGACCGGCTGTTTGAATTACCCGACGTGCTGGAGAATAACGAAGGCACTAGTTCTGTGATGACCGCCTTCGGGCACGAGAACATGGACATGATCCAGCCGATACGCGAATCGGCGTATGCGGGATTCATCACCATTTCGCGCGGTTGCGACAACTTTTGCACCTACTGCATTGTTCCGTATGTGCGGGGTAAAGAGCGTTCGCATTCGGTGGATTATATAGTTGATTCAGTTAAAAAAATGGTCGACGAAGGAGTTGTCGAAGTCACGCTTCTCGGCCAGAACGTGAACAGTTATCGTTTTGAGGGGGTTGATTTTCCCGATCTGCTTGCCCGTGTGGCGAATGAAACAGGAATACACAGAGTTCGCTATATGACCTCGCATCCGAAAGATTGCACCAAGAAACTGATACAGATAATGGCTGACCATCCCAAAATCATGCCGCATATTCATTTGCCGCTTCAGTCAGGATCGAACAGGGTATTACGAAAGATGGGGCGATTCTATTCTGTAGAGCACTACTTGAAGGTGGTCGATTTTATCAGACTAAAACTGCCCTATGTCAGCATTACGACAGATATTATTGTTGGATTTCCCACTGAAACAGAAGAAGAGTTTGAACAGACGTTGTCGGTGATTCGCTCGGTCAATTACGACAGCGCGTACATGTTCCGATATTCAGTCCGCCCCGGGACCACCGCGGCCAAAGAATTTCTCGATGATGTACCTGAGGCCGACAAAATTCGCCGGTTGAATAAACTTATCAAACTCCAACAGCAGATTTCTTACGACTGCAATCAGCACGAGCGCGGTCAAGTCAGGCCATGTCTGGTGGAGGGGACATCCCGCCGGAGCGAGCAGTCAATGCGGGCACGAACTGAAACAAATAAAACAGTTCTGTTTCAATCGGATTCAGTCTCAGCTGGCTCAGTGGTGCCGCTTCGCATTACTGCGGCGGATGCCTTCACACTTCATGGCGAACCAGCGGAGCTGAACTAATGACTCCTTGGGCGATTGCCATCGTCGTATGTGTCGTTACGATTTCGACTTTTATTTTTCTCATTTACCGACTTCGCTTTTTTTCAACAAAACATATCGGCGGAAAGACCTCATTCCTCTCAGGAGGTATTCTCCTTTCCCTGCTTGCGGCCTGGAATATTATTTCATCGAGCGTCCAGTATACTGATCTTTTTGTCCCGAGGGTCTATCCCATTGTCGATATTCTTGAGTTGATAGTCTTTCTTACTGGAGTCTCGCTTGCCGTGATCGGTCTGGCGCTCTATTCGGACTTCTGGCAGACCCGGCGGACAGAACTCGAAATCCGCGAGGAAAAAGTCGGGCTTCTTTCACAGTTACAGACTGATTCACGGCAACCATATCACTTCACCGAACTGCTCCAACGGACATTGAAACAAATCTTACTCAACTACCAAGGGACTGCCGGGGCGGTTTTTCTTCTCAATCGCGCCAGACGTGAGTTTGTGCTGACTTCGTTCGCTCATCTGACAAAGCAGGAAACAGCCTTGATGGAGCACATGCCGCTTGCAGAAAATATTGCTTCGCAGGCATTGGATGAGGGAGAGGCTCTCATCGGTGGACAGTTTGATATTGCCGACTCATCAGGCGAGCATCTTCTCGTGCGCTTCTATTCATCGCTGGCCTTGCCCCTTTATTCCGGATCCGAAAAGATTGGCGTTATTTTGCTTCTGGCAGAGCAAGAAAATCACTTCGGCGAAGGAGATATTTCTGGTCTGACACCGGTTGCCGGCTGGTTGTCGGAAAAAATGAAATCAACCCGGCTTGGTAAAGAATTGGCCTCGCTGCGTCAGGAGATACAGACTTCGGTTTTGGAAAAGCAGGAGCTTTCGTCCAAACTGAGCGCGCTGACTCGCGCTCTCGGCGCCACTGACCCGCTCAATGCCATCTGCGAAAATATGGTCGGTGTTGTGGCGTCCCAGTCAGTTTATCTGTGCTCGCTCAAGCATGGCAGTGTAAGTATAATTGGCGGAAGCGAGCCGATTACGGATTTTTCTGAAAGCTTCAAAACGGCTCTTATCGATGCCTTCGACCGAAATCGTCCGCTGGTAATCAATCAGGAAGGTACGGCAACGGACAATACCAGCCGTCTGCTGTATTCAAATCTCGTATATCCTCTGGCAGTTCAGGACACTCGCTATCTATGGCTTCTGAGACGGGAATCGACACCATTCAAAATTACCGAATCAGACCTCAAGGCGCTTGAAATGTATGCCGGTCAAGCGACTCTTGCCATCGACCGACAGGAAAGCCGCCGGATGACGCTGGCATACCGTCGGGGTATAGACAAAATTCTACAGTTGCTTGGACCGGAGTTTCCCGTCACGGCTTTTTCTGCCGACCCAGGCCGACTTTTTTCTCACATGGCCTCTCTTTTGCCCGAGGGAACGATTGCTCTTTCGTTCTTATCATCGGAGGCAAATAACGGCGAATGCCAATGCGTCTTTGGCCTGAATCTTGATGACTCCTCCGTAAACGAGATATTATTTAAATCCGGCGAGAGCAGCTTATCCCAGGTCCTCCAGACCGGGCGGCCATCTTTTTTAAACAGTAAGGCGGCTGTGATGCGTGAGACGGAACAGTACGATGCTGTGAACGGCAGCTCGATAAAACGATTGTATGGAGAACGGGGAGTCCCATCGTACATGGCAATTGTCCCGGTTTCTGCGCTGAGCTCAGTTGTCGGAATGCTTGTTGTCTACATGTATGATCTCGATCCGGCAGAACGCGCCGAATGGGAACGGCTTCTGACTTTGGCCTCTGGTCTCTATTCGCTGCGGCTGACAATGCAGGCTGTACGCGAGACTCTCGAGCAGGAGCCGTCGCTTGACGCGTTCACACAACCTGCGCTTCATGAATCACTGGTCAACAATCTCAATAATCATTTCGCGGCAGTGATTGGCAAAGCAGAACTTGCTCAGCAAGTCGATAATCTCCCAGCGGCAATAACGGAATCTCTTCGTCAGATAATTGAGGAAGCCGAGAGGGCATCGGCGGATCTTAAAAACTCAAGGCTCACGGCGATGATCGGCACGGGGGAAGATTCGCAGTCTGATAATGCTTCCAAGGTCACGGTATCGCCAGATCAAACCCTGAATGCCGTCATAGACAGCGTTCTCAAAGAGTGCCGCATCTCGGGGGATCTCTATATGGCGGGGGGAAGGCCGCGAGAGATTACAGTCAAGCATTTCGATAACGCTTTCATAGAATTTTCAAGCAATGCCGTACGTATGCTGTTTGAAAATATTCTCAACCGCTTTACAGGTTTTGCGGCCGAGGAAGATGTGATGACCGTTTCGCTCTATAGAGTTGACAGTTTCGTTTACCTTGACATATCGCGCCATCGCAAAAACTTTCCGACCATACCAAGAATAGCTGATATTGGGAGCTACCAAAGCCTCAAACAGGCATTCACTGAACGGCCGACCGATGTATTCCTGAGAGATGTCGCCGATGAGACCGCCTACATTGCCGCGGACAAGGTCGGGCCGACACCGGCATTTCTTTCTTTCAAGTTTCCCATAAAAGGGACGTCAGGCGCTGTGAGTGTTGTCATCCCACGGCAGTCATCGGTAAGGATTCTCGCAATCGACGATCAGCCGCTAATATTAGACCTGATAGTCGCCATGTGCCAGTCGATGGGATATCAGGTCGATAGGGCAAATTCAGGTGAAGAGGGGCTCGGATTGGCCGCAAAAATACGGTATGATATTGTCTTTACTGATCTGGCCATGCCCGATATTTCTGGACTTGAAGTCGGCCGACGTCTTCAGAAGCTTCAGCCCGAGACGACAATAATTCTCGTGACGGGTTGGGAAAAAGGACTGGATACCGCCCAGCTTCAGTTGGCAGGGATACAGGATGTCCTGAGAAAGCCCTTTCGAATCGAGCAATTGACTGATCTTGTCCAATCATCGTTACTGTTAAAATCCTCCAAAAAATAAACCGTTCGCCTCTCGAATTGCCTTCTAAATAAGCGGCCTAAAATGCCGATTATATATTAAACAAGGCTAAGGGCGGCGATGGACAAACTTTGATGGACAAACTTTGATGGACAAACTTTGATGGACAAACTTTGATGGACAAACTTTGATGGACAAACTTTCTATAATTGGTCAAATCAGAAACAGCGGTGAGCTATTGTCGCTACCGCAGGCTTTGTCGGAGATTCTGCGCGAAGTTGACAATCCGAACTTTACTGCGGACTCGCTTGCAAAAATCATTCTCAAAGACCCGTCACTGACTGCGCGCATTCTCAAACTCTCGAATTCTTCTTTTTATCATCGTTTTAGTAAAACTAAAACCGTCAATCAGGCCGTGCAGGTACTCGGGGTGACCACAGTAAAATGTTTAGCCCTGTCTACCTCGGTTTTTCGACCAGAAAAGGTGGAAGCAGTTGCCGGTGTCAATGCCAAAACGTTTTTTGCAGATATATTGATGATTGCCGCGGCTTCAGAGAAAATTGCCCGCGAGGTTGAGTACAAAGCGCCCGAAGAGGCATTTATTGCGGGATTGCTTCATCAGATGGGAATTATCTTCTTCCTTCACCACTACCCATCTGAATACAGGAAAATAATAGAAAAGAAGGTGAAGGCAAAATCGCTGCTGGCCGCAGAAGTCGAGGTATTTGGGATAGACCATTGCGAAGTAGGCTATCACCTTGCCACACGCTGGCGTTTGCCGGAGTTTATCGCCAACGCGATCCGAGACCATCATTCGCCGCTGACACTTACAAACAAAGTCCCGGTCAGCAATTTTATCGCTTTGGCCTGTTTGATGACAAATGATTCCATTGGCGGGTATGTCGCCGATATGGAAAACCGGTCTTTAAAAATTGAGAGGCTTGGGGATAATATCGGAGTTACTCATGCGCGGCTGACGGAGCTCTCCAATTCGTTTGTCACATGCACGATGAGTGTGGCGGAATATCTTGATATTGACATCGGCAGTATCGAAGAGATGCTTGTTCGTTCGAACCGCGAGCTTTGGCAAACTTACCTTATGGTCGAAAACCTGTTTAAAGAGCGTCAGGAACTTAGTCAAAAGCTTCTGGCCGAAGAACATGCTAAGGGAATGCTGGAATCAAAAAACATCGCCATGGCCACGCTATCGCATTATCAGAACAATGCTGCGATGGCGGTTTATGGTCGATCCCAGATTCTTCGGATGATGCTCAAAAAAGGACGCAAAGATGAGATACTTGCGGGACTGGATAGTAATCTTGACACCATAGACAACTCAATCCGTAAAATTGTCGCGGTTCTGGCTGAGATGAAGGAAGTTTCGCCGATCGACAACATCAAATTCCTCAATGCCTCGCAGGCAATGAATATCGATGACCGAATCGTTGCTCGAATGACTGAGATGAAAAGCGAATCCGGCATCGTGATGCCGGAAGAGGTTGAATCCTTAAAATCCTGACCATTCCGCTTATTGACCTCTGGGCGTTGAATCGCTACCATTAACCCCATGCTGACATACCTTACATCGGGCGAATCACATGGTCCGCAGTTGACCGCCATTATTGACGGCCTTCCAGCAGGACTTGCGATAAATCCAGATGCTCTCAATTTCCAGCTCTCCCGCCGCCAAAAGGGTTACGGACGCGGCGGCCGGATGAAAATCGAACATGACCAAGCCGAAATAGCCTCAGGCGTTAGGGGCGGTCTGACAATGGGCGGACCAATCACTCTTGTAATCAAAAACGGCGACTGGGTGAATTGGACTGAGATAATGGATCCGCTTGCCCCGGTAGGGAAGAGCCTTGGTCTAAAACAGAAAAGACTTGTCGAACATACAGTTCGTCCGCGCCCTGGCCATGCCGATCTGCCGGGCGGAATAAAATGGGATCATCATGATCTACGAAATGTGCTCGAACGGGCATCGGCGCGGGAGACTGCGGCTCGAGTTGCAGTTGGTTCACTGGCAAGGCAGTTGCTTGAGCATTTTGAGATTGATATATTCTCCCATGTGGTTTCTGTCGGCGCGGTGAGTCTGCCAAAAGGATATGTTCTCCCGCCGATGAAGAAACTCAGAAGCATCACCGAGGAATCCGATGTTCGCTGTGTCGATTCAGCTACCGCCGTGAAAATGATTTCAGCAATCCGCACTGCAAAAAAGAAATCCGATTCACTTGGCGGTGTGGCGGAGTTAATTGTCAGCGGTCTGCCGGCAGGTTTGGGTGGGCTTTCACAATGGTACCATCGGCTCGACGGCCAGCTTGCATCGGCGCTTATGTCGGTCCACTCCGTCAAGGGTGTGGAAATCGGACTTGGTTTCGAAGCCGCAAAAAGAACTGGTTCTCAGGTTCACGACCAGATCTATTATGACTTGAAAAAACATCCGCGCCAAAAAGGTTTCTTTCGAAAGACAAATAACGCAGGTGGCCTTGAAGGCGGAATAACTAACGGCGAAGACCTTGTCATTCGCGTAGCTGGTAAACCGATATCGACGCTCACTCAGCCGCTGCGGACGGTTGATGTCGTTACCAAGAAATCTGCCGAGGCCATGGTAGAACGGACAGATACGTGTGTGGTACCGGCATTAGGCGTTGTGTGCGAAGCGGTCGCATCCTTGGTTTGTGCCGAGGCATTTCTTGCAAAATTCGGCTCGGACAATATGAGAGAGACCGAGCGTAATTTCCGGTCATTTCTCAAAGCCGATTACTAGATGGACTTAAGATGCCGCTTCCATTTTGAGCGCAGTATCGTATAATGGAAAGCGAAGTTCAGAGGAGGAACGATGTCAAAGAAGGTTTTAGTTGTTTTGGCTGAAGGTTTCGAGGATATGGAAGCAGTCGCGCCCATTGATATATTAAATCGCGCCGGAGTCGAAGTCACAATCGCGAGTCTTGTTAAAGGCCCCACGAAAGGTGCGTACGGAACTACTATTGTGCCTCATAAGTCAATCGATGAAATTGACCTCGATTTTATATATGACGGCATTGTTTTCCCGGGTGGCAGAGTAAACGCCCAAGCCTTGTCCAAACATCCAAAAGTCATGATGCTGGTTCATCGCCATCACAGCGCGCACAAAATGGTGTCGGCTATTTGCGCGGCGCCAAGTCATGTTCTCGGCGAAGGCGCAAAAATTCTTAAGGGGAAACGCTCCAGCGGCGATCCGACATTTAACGACATGCTTGCCGCAAGCGGCGCAATTGTCAGTGGGGAAATAGTGACTGTCGATGACAATATTATCACGGGAATGGGACCCGGAGCGGCGATTCCTTTTGCCCTCCAGCTGGTTGAGTATCTGGTAGATAAGCAGACTGCTGACCAATACGCCGAGAAATGGCTGATTTCCCGATAGATTTCACTAAGTGAAAATATCATATCTATTTCCGATATTATCATGGAGAGTGATAGGATAAGAATATGTCGATTACAATTTGTTTTTTTGAAGATTCAAAATACACCCAATTTTACCCACTGACATACCTTCGTCCGGTTTATACCCTTCGGGCCGGTATCGTACCTCTGTTTCAGAGGGCTACAAGATATTTCCCTGATGCTCATATCTGCCTTTCGGCTCGTGATCTGATTTCTCCACTGACTGCCGAACAGAATCGGGATTTCCCTGTGAATATTATCAAACGGGGAGATTTGGATGAAGTTCTCTTTCTCAATGGAAGAATCCGCGACTACGGCGACCTTCCCGGTCTGATTAGAGGCTCGCGCATATCCTGCTGTTTTAAGAAAAACGGTGAGGTTGTCGCCGCGCTATTCAAGGGAGAGTCAGTTGAGAAGATCGCGAAACTCGCGATACCGTCAGATTACGCCGCGCAACGCAAACGCGAGGGAAACGATATTGTCGATTTCGACACCCGCGCCACACTCTACAACTACACCTGGGAAATAATGGCCGATATTGAGCGCGAAGTCACTGAAGACTTTGCTGTCCTAAGGCCTTCTTTTCCAACCACCTCACAGAGTATCAAGCGCGATGGTGTCCATATCCTTAAGTCCGACCAACTATATATCGGAGAAGGAACAATAGTTCTCCCGTCGGCAGTGCTGGACGCCAGCAAGGGGCCAATCTATATTGGCGCAAATTGCAAGATAGAATCACAGGTGGCGATCTATGGTCCATGCGCCATAGGGCCAAACAGCGTAATTGTGGCCGGAAAAATAGCAGCATCATCGATTGGTCACACCTGTCGAGTGGGTGGGGAAGTCGAAGAGTCAGTTTTTCAGTCGTATGTGAACAAGTATCATGCGGGATTTATTGGTCACAGCTATGTGGGTTCATGGGTCAATTTTGGCGCCATGACAACCAACTCGGATTTGAAAAATAACTATTCAACTATACGCCTGACCGTGAACGGCCAATCTGTTGACAGTGGGTCAATCAAAGTTGGCTCATTCATTGGGGATCACACCAAATTTGGCATTGGGACTTTGCTCAACACCGGGATAAACATTGGTGTCTGTTGTAATATCTTCGGAGGCTCGCTTGTAACCGACAAGGAAATTCCATCCTTCAGTTGGGGCAACACCGGCAGTTATCAGAAGTATGAGGTTGACAAGGCAGTTGAGACCGCGCAACGGACAACCGAACGCCGCAATCAGACCCTCACCGAACGAGAGAAGACTGTTTTGAGAGCGTTGGCGGCTAAGACCGATAGCAACATGGGTGTAATTAATTTTTGATATTCGAATAGTCCCGAATTTTTCTTTCAGTTTTTGCATTGAGCTTGAGGCGTATATTGACAAGCGTGAGTCCCTTTCCTATGTTTCTTTTTTATGGGAGAATAGATGCCTGAGTTAAGAAAAGACCCTATCATTGGCCGCTGGGTAATCATCTCTACTGAGCGGGGGAAACGGCCGACATCGTTTACTTCAGTCGTGCGCACAAACGAGGCCAAGATGTGTCCGTTTTGCCCGGGGAATGAACATGCTACCCCGCCTGAGATCATGGCTTACCGCCGTACTAACTCCGAGCCGAACCGTCCGGGCTGGAGATTGCGGGTCATTCCCAACAAGTATCCAGCGCTCAAAATTGAAGGAAATCTCTCACGCGAGCCGCAGGGCATCTATGACCGTATGAATGGAATCGGCGCCCACGAAGTCATTATCGAGACGGCCGATCACGGGCGTGATCTGATGGATATGTCCATCGATGAAATTCATGACGTGCTCTGGTCATACCGCGAACGTATGACCGATCTCGAGCGCGACAGCCGTTTTCAGTATATTCTTATTTTCAAAAACCATGGCGAGGCGGCAGGGGCATCGCTTGAACATGCCCACAGCCAGCTAATTGCCATGCCGATTGTGCCAAAGCGGGTCATGGAAGAAATAGTCGGCGCAAAGCGATATTTTGATTTTAAGGAACGCTGTATTTTTTGCGACATCATCAGGCAGGAGATTGTAAATCAGGAAAGAATTGTAAGCGATTTCGATGCCTTTATCGCCTATGAGCCATTCGCATCACGTTTTCCATTTGAAACCCATATCATACCCAAAACACATCAGTCGAGCTTTCTGGAAATGTCAGATTTCGAATACGCAAAACTTGCGGCCTGTCTTAAAGACACCCTGATTCGTCTGAATCTTGCCCTCAATAACCCGCCGTTTAACTATGTGCTTCACACACGTCCGGTCTCCAAAGAGTCGCATGACCATTTCCATTGGCATCTTGAAATTATTCCTAAATTGACGAAGATGGCCGGTTTTGAATGGGGATCCGGATTTTTTATAAATCCGACCGCGCCCGAGGACGCCGCGGCCTTTTTGCGGGCGATAGATGTCAGCCGGTATCGGATGATGCCCGAGACTAAAGTCGCCGGGGATAATGTCTAATTTAAAAATCCTTGCGGTGACGTCCGAAGCCGCGCCCTTTGCCCGGACCGGCGGTCTTGGTGACGTGCTTGGTGCTTTGCCGAAGTCGCTTGCAAAAGCTGGCCACGATGTCAAAGTCTTTATGCCGCGCTATGAAGTCATCGACGGACAACGCCATCAACTCAAACCATCAGGTCAGACCTTTTCCATCCCCGGGCTGCACGGCTCGGAGAGAGCCGACATATTCCAAGCAACTATGGGAGCGGTGGACTATTATTTTGTATCTAATGCCCGCTATTTCGACCGAATCGGCCTCTACCAGGATCACTTGAGCGGAAAAGATTATTTTGACAACGACGAGCGGTTCATCTTTTTCAGCCGGGCTGTCCTCGAAAGTGTTAGGGCAATGCGCTGGACTCCCGACATCATTCATCTCAATGACTGGCAGACGGCAATTATTCCATCACTGCTCACACATCAGTATCAGACCGATGGCTTTTTTAGCGCCTCAAAAACAGTTTTAACAATCCATAATCTTGGTTATCAGGGAATCTTCGATGCCGCAAAGTATTCGGCTCTAAAATTGCCAAAAGAGCTTTTCTACGCCGTGACCGGCGCCTTTGAGTTTTTTGGCAAAGTTAATTTTCTCAAAGCCGGAATAATGACAGCGGATCATCTGACAACCGTATCACCTCAATATGCAAAAGAAGTAGTTAGCTCCGAGGAGTTCGGGTTTGGTCTGGAAGGTGTGCTTCAACAGAGAAAGCATGACTTGACCGGTATCCTGAACGGGGTGAATTACCATGACTGGTCTCCGGCGCGAGACACACACATTAACTTCACATACAGTCCGGCTAATCTCACACGAAAGAGAATGAACAAGACCGAACTACTCAAATCAATGGGTTTACCCCAAAGGGAAAATGTTCCTCTTGTAGGTATGATCTCAAGGCTTGCCGCACAGAAAGGTTTTGATCTGCTTGGGGACTCAGCCGAAGAGCTATTCTCGCGCGACCTTCAGCTTGTCGTTCTTGGTGTAGGCGACAAGGAATATCATCATTTACTGCATGCCCTCCAGCAGAAGTATCCCGATAAGATGAGAGCAATTCTCGCTTTTGATAATTCGCTTGCCCATAAAATTGAAGCCTCGGCTGATATGTTGCTGATGCCGTCGCGCTATGAACCCTGCGGACTGAATCAGATGTATTCGCTTAAATACGGAACTGCGCCGATTGTACGGAAAGTCGGCGGCCTGTCAGACAGCGTTGAAGAGTTTGTCCCGACAACAAAATCAGGGACGGGTTTTTTATTCACCGAGTACACACCGCTCGCGCTTCTTGAGGCCGTTGACAAGGCGCTGGATGTTTTTAAACAAAAGCGGGTGTGGAACTGTCTGATGAAAAACGGCATGGCAAAGGATTTCTCATGGGATGTTTCGGCTGAGAATTACTTAAAAGTATTCCAAAAAATTCTCACAGAGAAACAGCCGGCTCACTATTCTTATGACTGATTTCTTTCGCCGATTCTGGCCGATCTTTCCGGCTTTGGCGCTCTATATCTTCTTCTCCGCAACACTCTGGTTTATCCAGGATGACGCCTATATCACCTATCGCTATGCCGCTAATTTTCTCAATGGTGACGGGCTTGTTTTCAATATCGGCGAACGTGTAGAGGGCATAACAAATTTTGGCTGGGCTGTGTGGCTTATACTATTAGGGAGCGTGAAACTCGATTACATTCTTCTCTCGCAGGTATGCGGTCTACTATTCGGCGCCGGAGTTATAGTTCTTACCTATCGTATTGCCCTCGTCGTCTTTGAAAAGAACGGGGAATGGTTCGGCTTTGTCGCTGCCATGCTGGTGGGCGCAAACCAGTCGCTCGCCTATTGGTCGCCCGCGGGGCTTGAGACCGCTGCCTTTGCTTGTTTTGCGATGTTGTCGCTCTATTGGTTTCTTAACCGAAATCACTTACTTATCTGGTCATTGCTTTTAGCCGTCTGGCTTCGTCCTGAGGGAGCGGTGCTGACCGGCTTATTTATCCTCATTGAGGCAATAATAGAGCGCCGGGTTCCGCTCTTTTCGCTTCGCTGTGCGGCAGCGGCATTTGTTCTGTCGCTTCCCTTCGTCGGCTTCAAACTCGGTTACTACGGCTCGATTTTGCCCAATCCATTCTTTGCCAAGACGTCCGCCGATATCGCGCATTTCAAAAGCGGCCTTGCCTATGCGGTGACATTTTTCAAGGATTATGCGTTCTTTGGCTTTGGATTATTGACGCTACTCTTCTTCTTCAAACGCTGGACACCAGCAATCAAAACTCTGTGGCTCTTTGTGATATTCTACATACTATATATTATTGCTGTTGGGGGGGATGTACTTAAAGTCCATCGCTTTTTCCTGCCGCTTTTCGGACCCGCTGCTATTCTCGTGGCGGCGGTAGGATGGTTTTTATGGGGAAGTCTCAAAAAACGTCGAGTCGCCTTGGTTGCAATCGCCTTTGCAGTACCACTGGTGGCGATTACCATCGTCATGCCGCGCAAGACGGTAGCCGATTACAACAATAGTGAAAAACTCTTCACTAAGAAACAGCTCTTCATCGCCAATGAGATGAAGACAACAGACAAAACCAATTTCTCAGTCGCAGTTTCAACCATCGGTATTTTTGGTTACGCCCTGCTCGGCCATGAAATCATTGATATGCTTGGCCTGACCGACTCGACTATCGCGCGCTACTCCGAAGAGCCAATGAAAGGAATGTCGACATCATGGCGCGAACAAAAACACAACAGCGCCTATTTGCTGGGCCGTGAGCCGACATATATTGTTTTTTCTACCGGGGTCAAGCCATCGGCGCCAGCCGAGCGGGCAATCATGCTCTATCGACAATTTACGGATTCATATCGAATGATCGGCTGGTTTTATGAAAGCCATCCTGAGTTACCGAAGGCGGCATCGGGAACGGTTGTCACTGCGTTTAAAAAGACCAAGCCTTTTGTCGGAGAGCTTGTGCCATATTATCCGGTTGAATATGTGCAATATCTTAAAACCGGTTTGGATAAATATGTTCGTGGAGATCACCGCACTGCCATTGCGTACTACGACAGCTCGCTTTCGGTCTCGCCAAAACCGTATTATCTGTACACACTCTATTTCAAGGCCTTCAGTTATCTAATGCTCAACGATTTGAACAACGCCCTGCCGCTGCTTGAGTATGTTGTGGCTCAGGATTCCACAATCTACGAAGCTCATAAGGATTTGAATATTATTAGGAGACTATTAAACGAACCTGAGCGGGCAGAGATACACCACCGCTGGCTCGAAAAGCTTGTGCCGTGGTACTTGCCGAGACTTGACCAAATTGCCGACGAGATGGTAAAAAAACAAGGCGGGAGCAGACGGTAAGTCGATGTAATCTGTTCAAATAAGAGTCAGTCAAACATATTGACAAACGGTAGAACCGATTATATTATGTACAGCCCAATCGTACGGGGCTTTTAAAAAGCGGGAATAGCTCAGTTGGTAGAGCACCACCTTGCCAAGGTGGCTGTCGCGAGTTCGAGTCTCGTTTCCCGCTCTTTTTTTTTATTGGGCGCCATAGCCAAGTGGTAAGGCAGAGGTCTGCAAAACCTTTATTCCCCAGTTCGAATCTGGGTGGCGCCTTATTTTTTTCCTTTGATTAACTTAATATGAACCTACGTCGGATTGAAGGTTTTGCTGGACAAATTCAGTACAAAGAAAACATCGATTCGGATGTAAACTAAGCTTCGTTTTAGCTCTTAGGAAATACGCCCTCTGTTTTTAGACAAAAAAATAGAGGGCGCTCGTCTGGTTGGGAAGAGGGGGCTAAGAAAACTTCCCAGGGACAGCAGAGAGGCACCCTCGACAACTCCAAAATAAGAATGCTACGTAATTTGTCAAGCTCTTTATCCCGACTTTTCAATAATGTTTAATTGAATAGTCTATTTCCTGAAAAAAGAGAGTCTAATATCTGACGATCTTGACCGGCACACTCATAAAGAGTGTGTCAACCGCCCCGGGGATAGTAAAGCCGAGTCGAAAATTTGAGACGTATGTGCCGGCCTTTAGACCGGGCTTCGGTGTGACAGTAATTTCGATCTTTTCGCCTTCGTCGGCCTCATTTTGGAGGGGTGTGACGGTGTAAAGGGTATCATAATGACAGATAGCGCTGAGTGTCAATCCCTCTACCAGGGGGTTTGCAAGGGTGATTGTTTTCTCTGTGTGGGCGGCGAGAAAAAAAGCATTCAATGGAGTGGGTTTCAGATTGTAAAACCACTGACCCACAGTCGACAAATAAAAGATGTCAAACTGGGTAAACTTATTCTCATTGGTGTAGACATGAATTGCCTTTGACGTTTTCCCGTAATAGTCTTTTGTGTTAAACTTCAAAAAGATTGTCAGTGTGTCCCCGGGTTGCGCCACAGAATCGAGAAGCTGAACATACGAGCAGTCACAGGTCACAATTGCCGAATCGATCTTGATTGGGACGGTGCCCATATTCACCAAGCGGAAAGGGTGGTGCAAATCATAGTCAATGCCGACCTCGCCAAAATCAAAGATCGGCTCGATCGGCCGAAGGCTGCCGGCTACGGCGTACGATAGCGACGGCCACGACAGGGCTGCGGCCAATACCAAAAGCGTAATGTGAGCGTGACCGATAATATGCCTGCGGTATGTCATCTGTTTAATATACGGGCTCAAGTTCGGGCAAAAATCCCTGGGCGCGCATCCAATCATCGTTGTAACATTTGCTGAGATAGCGGATACCGGCATCGGCGAATATCCCTACGATAACAGATTCAGGCCCCAAATCTCTTGCTATCTGCTCCATCGCGACTGCAATAGCCCCCGAAGACCCGCCACCGGAGATCCCCTCGGCACGAGCAATGAGCCGTGCGCGATTAAATGAATCCTTGTCCGAAACAGTTATGACATCGTCGACAAGGTCGGTATGAAGGGCTTCTGTAACGACATCGGAGCCAATACCTTCAACTTTGTAGGTATGGCCGTCAATAGTCCGACGCTCCTTGATATACGTTGCAAAAATTGAGCCTTCGGGATCGACCGCAATTGTTCTTATCTTCGGATTCCGCTCTTTCAGATATCGGGCTGTGCCGGAAAAAGTCCCTCCGGTGCCGATTCCCGCAATAAAATGAGTCAGTTTACCATCCGTATCTTCCCAAATTTCAGGGCCGGTACTGTGGTAATGAGCTTCGACGTTGACTTGATTATTGTACTGGTCAAGATCGAAATAGCCGTGTTCTTTTGCCAAACTCCTCGCGACCATATAGCAGCCGCGCGGGTCATTGTGCCCGCACTCAGTCGGTGTGACAATGACTTCGGCTCCGTAGGACCTGATGAGATCCACTTTCTCCTGGCTGGTTTTTTCGGGAGTGACAAGTATCGACTTGAGTCCGAACACGCCAGCAACCATCGCCAGCGCCGAGCCGGTGTTTCCTGATGTATTATCGACTACCGTATCGCCTGCTGAAAGACGTCCCTCGGCCATTGCTTTTTTAAGAATATAGAGCGTCATCCGATCTTTGATCGAACCGGTTGGATTTTGGAACTCTAATTTTACATAGGCACGAGGGCCGTTTGTGGGGATTCCTGTCCGTAGACGAAGCAGGGGAGTATGGCCGATTAAATCGAGAACGCTTTCAAATACTTTCATATTTTCTTCCAGTCGAAGCTCATATTATACAAAAAGAGTTGATTCTTCAACGTTTTATTCTCGTCGTTCAGTAATTTTAAGTTGACTGAATTTTGCTTGCAATCTACACTCGACAACGTCAACAAAGATACGCTAAATATTTGCAAGAAGGCAGAATATACTATGATGTCGGTCAGTTTTAAGGCTTGTCTGAAAATAGCCGCAATCGGTGTTATACTTGGAGGCTGTTCAGAGAAAATGAAAGAAGCCGCTCGTCTGGAAGCCCAACTTGAGGAGATGAAAGCAGAGGAGGAGGCCAAAACCCCAGATCCCACAGAGGCGGCTTTTTTGATTTCAGACACTCTTCAGCAAGAGACCGTTGAATCCGCATCCAAGTCCGCTGGAAGCGACACCATCTCAAGTCCGAGTGTTCCTGAGCAGTTGTCTGCGCAGATGGCGTTAATCGTAGTGCCTGCTTCGACCGTCAATGATTCCTTGGTATCTAATAGAACAACACAAGCGAAAGCAGAAAGTGCTGAGGCTACAAGGTCTGATGAGCCGGTTGACTTGTCGACGATAGTCAGTACTTCCTTGATCTACTCTGTCCAAATTGCAAGCACCGAATCCAAGAGTCATGCCGATACACTCTTGTCGGTTTATAGAGAAAGAGGATACCACCCATTCATGCAGGCAACTAATAGTCAAAGAATGAAACGATATCGAATCCGCATAGGAAGATTTGGGACGCTTGCTCAAGCGGAGCGGCTTAAGGATGAGTTATTGGAGCGTTTCAAAACAGAATCGTGGATAGCCGAGTCACAGATAAAGAATTAATGAAATTGCTTCGTCAGTTCGTTCCTCGTAACGACCATGGGGGCTTTGCAGGTGCACGGAGCTTTCAAGCCCGCAGGAGGCGGGGCGAACACCAGCCACGAAATAAGAGCCGTCAGGGCACACTTATTTCTTCTCTGCTCTCAGACATAAGCAAGACCTGACGAAACAACAAATATGGTAACCTCTCCGCACACAAGTAACTCGAATTTCAGTGCGTCTCGGTCTTGACCGCAAGTCCTTTCAGATATGTATCCATGAACGAAATATATTTCCGATACTGAATTATCAGGTTCGATCGTTTCGCCGAGCCATGTCCTTCATCGGCAAATATAAGTGAATCGACGATCCCCCCTCGACTTGATATAGCCTGGAGAATCTGACGAGCTTCATCAACTGGAACACGCGGGTCATTTTCTCCATGGACAACCAAAAGAGGGGTCTTGATAAGGCTCGCTTTGTGGATTGGTGAGATTTCACGAAGGAACATCGAGTCGGTAAGTGGGCCATATTCAGCCTCGCGAAGTTTTCTTCGGTAGGACGCGGTATTTTTGAGAAAGGTTTCAAAGTTGGCAATTCCGACAGCGCAAATCGCTGAAGAGAGCAGATCGGGATATTCCGTTATCATTCCCAAAACAACATAGCCGCCATATGAGCCGCCTTGAATGCCGATCATGCCGGATTTACTGTAGCCTTCGTTAACCAGCCAATCGATGCCTGCCTTGTAGTCTTTCAGGGAATTCTTTCGGTCCTTATAATTGTCCAATGACAAATACGTTCTTCCGTAGCCGCTTGAGCCGCGAGGGTTGACCGCCAGGATGCCATAGCCGTTAAGAAGCATGTACTGGAAGTTTCGAGAAAAATTCGGAGTAAACTGGCTTTCGGGTCCGCCGTGGGCATAGACCATAAATGGAACTGGATTTCCTTTGGTGTGGCTCTTCGGCAAATAAAGAAAGGCTGGGATTTCAAGCCCGTCGAAACTTTTGTAGCGGACTAATTGAGGATCAGAGAAGAGTTCGCGGTCAATTCCGGCATAGATTGAAAAGGTCAACTGTTCGAGTTTTTTTGTTGCTGGCACCCAGCGCCAAACATCGGAGGCGCGGGTTGCTCCATCAAATGAAAAGAGTATCCCGCCATTCTTATCAAATTTTCCTCCGCTGATTATTCCATCAAGAGGTGGCGGTGCAATTTCTTTTTTGGATTTTAGATCACGGAGTTTAATCCGCGTATAGCCGTCTTCATTTACGAGAGCGGCAATGTATTTGAAGTCACGCGAAACGCTGAGCGATTTTATATCCCAGAGTGGGCTAATCCAACCATCGTTCATGAAGGTGATAGCCGATGTGGCAATGTTCAGGTCCGCAAGGCTCGAAATTCCTTCAGGGTTGTCGTTACAGGTAAGCATGACCGTCTTATTGTCGGGCATGAGCTCGGGCGAGCCATAGAGCACCTCCGTCGAATCCCTGGTGATTTGCTGGTAACCGCCGGAACGCAGGTCCACATAGGAGAGGTCACAATTGACATTCGATGTGTACGTGCTTACGAGAAGGAAATTGCCATCGGGAGACATGTCTTCCACTGAATTCGAGCCGGGTGTTTTCAGAGAATCGCCGAAAACCTTGACAGACTTGCCAGTAGTGATGTCTAATCTATAGATGAAGAAGTCCTTTTTATTTTCTTCATTTGATCGATAAAAGAAGGATTTATCGTCATTAGCCCACACAGTATTGCCATATCTGATGGAGTTGTCTTCGGTCAACCTGACCAAGCGGGCGGTTTTGATATCCATCAAATAGAGCTGGGCATTTTCATTTCCGCCAATATCTGCTCCCACAACTGCCATTGTTGCATCGTGTGACAGAAAAAAGAAGACAACTCCGTCCTCAAACGTTGTCAGCTGAGAGGGCCATCCTTGTTCGTTGAGCAAATAGATTTGTGGAGCGCCTGACATCGATGACTGAAAATAGACGTCTTTTCCATCCCACGAGTAGTCCGCCGTGGTAGCGCCTCCTATTTGGAGAAATGTCGCGATGTCCGGGATTGAATTCTTTGAGTCAAGAACTGTCGTTGGCCGCTTCGATTCCTGACCGTGAGCCAAGACTGCGGTAAGCATGAGGCATGGAACAAGCCATATGCCAACTGTTTTTCGCGCTGTGTGCATGGAAATTATCCTCAGGGTAAGCAAGAACAAAGTGAGCATATTTTATGGATGAAGTATAGCAAGAAGGATTGGAGGGAACAAGAACGAAATAATTTCCACACGGCAGAAAAGCCTCCCTGTGACAAGGTCACAGGGAGGCTTCTACGGAAAATAGTCGAGGAGTGTTGGGGTCAATAAAATCTGCTCGTGCGATTAAAGATCCCGATCAATTATCTGAACGATTGCCGCGAAATCTCTGCTTGAGCGTAGTCGGCTGACTTCCTCGGCTGTGGCGAGCTTTTCGAATGATTCGTAGGTCTTTTTCAGATTCTTGAAATCACTGTCGGCCATATAGGCAAGCATCAAATTTTCAAGTATTTCTTTACTATTCGGATCAAGGGAACGCGCGTCTTTGAAGTGTTTCAAAGCTCGCTTGATATTTCCTTGGCTATAACGAGCCTCGCCGAGACCGGCATGTGCCCGGGCGCCGTGGCGGTCAAGGCTGATAACTGATTCGAAATCGGCGACCGCCGCGATCGTCTCATTGCGGGTCAAAAAGAGATTGGCACGTCCCAAATAACCACCGACAAATTTGTTGTCATTTTTAATGCAAGCCGAATATGCAGTTAAAGCGCCGTTATAATCTTTTTTCATTGCGGAAATCTCAGCGGCGCGGATATAATCGTCGTTTGCGGCGCTCTTATTTTGGAGAGCGGCATTGGATTCCGCCCGCGCAAAATAGGCCGCCCCAAAGCTGGGTTTTGCTTCTATTGCCGATGTAAATTCCGCAATTGCAAGATTGTGATTGCCGCTCTTTTGAGCCTCAAGTCCAGAGGAGAGGTGACCCTCATCTCCGCTCGGCTTTTGGGTTGCAACCGTCTGAGCTCTTTCGGCAACAAGTTCGGCTTGGAGTCTGGTTGTTTTGCCTGATTCAAGTTCGATAGTGCCTGTCGATGTTAAGTAGCCCTCCCTTGAAACAGCATATTTGTGCCGTCCTGGTGTGATTCGGGCGTAGGTAAGATTTCCGGATCCAAGTACTTCACCGTCAATCGAAAGCCGGGCATCTTCCAAATTGGCATCGAGAAGGAGGCTTGCATGCTCTGCGGGGGCTGAGTTTTGCGAATGATTGCTGGATGCTTGACCCGCTGGTCGTCTTTGCGTGGATTGCTCTCCCATGTTGCCGTCAAAGGGGCTTGCAACATCGGCTGGATCACTAAATTCAGTAGAGGCAATATCTCGTGTTTCCTGAGGGACGGCCGCTGTCGATCCTAAGGTGTGAACGAGGGTAAGGGCCGTAATTTCTCCATTAATGACTGTGGCATAGTCTTGTCCCACAATTTGACCGTCAACAATATATTCAACCTTATGGCTTCCTGCCGGGACCATGTCTGTCTTAAAAAAGCCTTCGCCATTGGCTACAAGTCTGATACGGAGGTCTGGGAAATTTACAGATGCTCCAACCAAACGAGGCTGGCGGTTTTCATCAAGAGCGATTCCGGTGACCCATCCTTTTCCACTGCCTGAGTCTGATGTGAAAAGAGTACCGACAAAAAACATGAGCAGAGCCGCCATGGATGAGGCTGCCACAATGACTGTTTTTTGGCTGAATCGTTTCTTTCGCAGTTGGTAATGGCGGTCATTGACCACTAACTCGTCCATATCATGGAGTTCAGGGCTGCCGACAAGCTGTATAAAGTTTTTGGTGAAATAGGCAATGCCTCGAGGGCGCTCAGCCATTTTCTGTCTTTGAATTTGCTGACGTTGGTTACCAGCATTGGAAGGCTCGGACGAGGCATGGCTCCTTGTAGGAACGATTGGAGAATTATCAAAAGGCCTGGGTCCGCCTTCGATATTTCTCAATAAGTTAAGCTTTTCGTCCTCGCTCAGATATGAATTCGGAGCATAGAGATTACTTTCAATAGACTTCACTTCGTCATTTGATAGTTTTTTTAGTTTAGACGTAACCATCTGGAGACTATTCGGGTTTGTACCCGGCTTGGACGGATTTCGTTCGTCTTTGACTACAGGCGGCTCTGAGTTCATGGAGCCCATGATGGACTCGCTGCCAATAATTGAGTCACGTAATTCGGTCTTTGGCCGGGCTGACGGTGCCTGTTCTTTGGACTTTCCTTGAGCGGCTGCGGATCCAGCGCTGGACTCTATTGCCAGGTCATCCTCGTCCTGGTCGGAGGAAAACCCCCCGGCAAAGGCATGAGGACTTGCATTACTTGCTTCTGTGATAATGAAATCGAGACGATCATCGTCAGTCTTTTGGTTCTTGTTATTGTGCCTATCTGAGCTCATAGAGATCTTCCCCGACAGTTGCGGAACTTTACGCTATCGTTCGCCTGTTCAATCGTTTCCCTTTTCCATAGAGTCATTCGATAGGGATATTATCGTCTTATTGAAATATTTCTTTACAACGCCGCCAGCCCTATACGCGTCATTGTTTTGACAGTTAAAGTCTTGCCTAATCCTGTTTATAGGCTTGACAGGGAAGGGGGGGGAGTGTATACTTTAGCCCGTATACGGTTGGGATTTATTCACAAGAGCCGGTCATTCCGGAGGAGGATGAGTTTGATGTCGATTCGAGATATTCGTTTTGCGTCTTTGTTGACTACTTTGGCAGCCGTCGCTGTTTTCTCAGGTTGCTCGCAGCCCGATGATGTCCTGACCCCTGTCTCAACAACTAATCTTTCCTTAAAAATCGAACGGCTTCCGAGTCCGCCGCCGGGAATGGTTTATGAACTTTGGGTGTCCCGCAAGCCGGTCAGGGATACAAATCTCGCTACCAGCGATTTGCGTTCGATTACCCGCTTTTCTTACCTGAAAGATAGTATTGAAAGTATTCTTCTCGACAGCAATTACCGACCGGTCACCAACTCACAATTTACGTTACCGGCCGACCTTTTTGACTTTAAATCTGTATTTGTCTCAGTTGAAGATAGCGCGAATGATCCTGATCCGGCCCGTCCGGCTTCAATCATGCTCACCGATAATATTAACGGACAAGATGACCAAACCCTTCGACTAAATTTCCCCCTGAGCGAGAGGTTATGGTCTACGATCGTGCGATTCAATATGGAAGGTATTACAGATAATAATAGAAACTTGGGTGACGGATCCGGCATCTGGTTTTCAAGCTATCGCGGTATTCTCGATACCCTGCTTGACACCTTCGATATTGAAAATATCAATAATTCGCGTATAGATGAAATTGTGCCGATCATTGGACCTCCGCCTTTGCGTGACACGCTCAACCTGACCGAATTGAAGGCTGAGTATGTGTTCAATATCATTAACGATCGTCCTGATACAATGCTCATTGACTACGGCCCCGATAATCTGCTGATAGGGGTTGACTCGTTTCAGCATATATTCATTCGATATGACTCCGTAATGCAGGCTGATACGACATATCCGTACACCAGACGAGATATTCGATTTGATACCCGAACGACATTGAAGACAATTCGAATTGATATTTTTTCGCAGGACAATTTTGGTCTCCCGGATTACAGCGCATGGGGCTGGCAGTGGAAAGGGTGGATAGTAGTTCCGCCGACAGTAGCTACTCCGCAGAACTCACTTGGTAATATGACTCGACCGGCTTGGAGGGACTTGACCGACAGCAAAAACTGGATACCGGGAAGTAATGGCGGACTCTTCACGACCGGTACTTTCACCGATATTACAATGGCGGACGATGGGAATCCTTATACCCTCCAACTTTTCAGAGGGTTTGACAGTACCGGAGACTCGACTTTTAAAGTTCCGAATAAACCCGGAGAGGATTTCCTCAATTCAGCAGCCCTTATGGCCGATTTCGGTATCCCATCCCTCAACTTCATGCCCAATGCCACTGGCAACGTCGGGACAGTCTTTATAAGCCTTGAGCCCTATAACAGGCTCACTGATACAACGAACTTTCCTTTAATAGCCTTTTTGCGTGAACTTCCTTCAAATCGGAATGAAATTTCTCCCCCCCTCGGGAGGGTTGATCTTGTCCAGGTCACAATGTTTAATAAAACATCGACTGTTTTCGGTACAAACACCGGAACAGGTTTTCCTGAGATATCAATTACCTTTAGTCGATTCTAAAGGAAGCCTCAGCTTTTTTCGAGTTTACTACATGTTTTGTATCAGGTAAGATGATACGATTTTAGCCGCAAAATTAACTCCACTTGGCGGGCTAAAGACAAACGTTTTCTCATCTCCGTAGGACCTATGCTTCTTGCTTATTCAATGAAGGAGAAGGATGTTATTTACTTATGAACTATATGCAGATATTTGCTTACTTCACCCTGTTTCGCCCATTGAGAAATCGACTGCATCATTTGGCCTCAATGATTTGTGCTTGCATTATGGCGAGTTAGGGTTTATATTTGAACGTGTACTTTAAGGGCTATTTCCTCAAGGAGGTAGGCATAGCTATTGCTCAAAAGAATAGTGGAAATTATACAAGACTCCCGATTATTGTCGATTTGAATAAAATGGGAGTGGTGAGCGCTGGAATTCCAGCCACCTGACGTTAGAGTCGGGCATCCCCCCTCCACCACTCCCTTTTTTATTTCCTGCCTGCAGTCCGTCTACTTATTCACGAATCTGCCGATATCTCAATATTAGAAAGGCAGATCAATGATATCTCTTAAAAATCTACGGCCAGGGCTTATTACGCGCCTCAGTAATCTGATACTCCTTCAGTTTTTTTTTATTTTTGCGGTCCTGACACTGCTTTTCTTTTATCCCAAAATTGACGGCACGGAGCCAACAGCTCTCGGTGATTCAAAATATGCGGCCGATCAACTCTTTGGGCGAGTCGATTCGTCAAACCTTGCCTTGCAGAATTCTGCTGAGGCTGTTGACCGCGTCCTCGGCGAACTCATTAACGCCGAACCGACAGTTGATAAACTCGAGATTGTAGCGCTGCACCCGACTGGGAAGTTGTCGCTCATCCATAGACATGAAAAAGAGAACGACAATTCGAGTGACAATGAAATCTCACTCGCGAGTCTTGTCGGCGGCAATCATAACAAAATGCCCGATACGAGTGCACCTGGGTTCATATTGTCCGTTAAAGCTGATCCCGCGCGATCTGTCCACTGCTACCGTCTTCGGTCTTCCTCTACCGAGCCGCTTTTTCTGCTCCTGTTGACCGATGACAACCTTGTGGTGTCGTCGCGGACAAAGCTGAAATACGCCCTCATGCTCCTTTTTCTTGTCTCCACGCTTTTATCTTTGCTAACTATATATCTTGTGAACAGGCGCTTCAAAAAGCCACTCGAAACGCTTATGCATGGTCTCGAAAAAACCGCTGAGGGCGAAGTTTTTCACCTGATGGAATCAGACCATGACAACGAACTCAAGAAACTTGCGGTAGTCTTTAACAAGATGAGCGCTTCGCTGTGGGAAGGACACAAACGCCAAAAGGCATATACCGTGTACTGTAATACTTTAAACTACACCCTCCTCGAGTCACAGCTTTTCCTCGCGACTCTTATTGATAGTTCTCCGCTCAGTATTATCGTTACTACCCCTGATGGTATTGTCATGCTTGCAAACCGGGCATCCTCCGAGGCTTTTGGATACAAACAAGAGGAGCTTATTGACAAAGCAATGATTGAGCTATTTGACCAGAGCATAGACAAGGAGGTCACCTCCGAGCATGAAAGCCAAGGCTATCGTGAATTTGAAGTCGTGGCCAAGCGTTCAAATGGAGATTCGTTTCC
Organism: Candidatus Zixiibacteriota bacterium; assembly: GCA_034439475.1. NCBI lineage: Bacteria > Pseudomonadati > Candidatus Zixiibacteriota > Candidatus Zixiibacteriota bacterium. The sequence continues at coordinate 86,191 of JAWXAN010000031.1, read as the reverse complement.
GGCCTTTGTCATTATGACGCCGCTTACGATAAGCGCCGAGAACATAACAGCGTATCTGTATATCTTGCGGGATATTTCGGAGAGCAAAGGTTTCCAGGACATGATGATACGTCTCGACCGCTACTATACCCGGGGGGAAATGGCCGGAGACATCGCGCATGAAATCAATAATTTCCTGGCGATACTGTCAGGCAATATTGAGTTGATGCCTCTTCTGCTAAAAAAAGGGGACCCGGAGAAAATCACCGCAAAACTTGAGGTTATGAAAACTACAACAGACAAAATAGCACGTTTTGCCAATGGTTTAATGGATAGACCGCATGAAGGAACCCATCCTGAGTTGACAAGCCTGAATCAAATTGTGGAGAATATCATCGCTTTTCTAAAACCGCAAAAGCGATTTAATCATGTCCATATAGGAACAAAGCTTTCTTCGGATCTGCCGCTCAATGAGGTTGACCAAGGTCAAATCCAACAGCTTCTTGTCAATCTGCTCTACAATGCCTGTGACGCACTGGACGAGGAGACGGGGAAGAGGGAAATCCGCGTCGTGACTTCGCACTTCTCACAAGATAACCGGGACTGGGTGCGGGTCGAAGTCTGCGATAACGGGCCGGGCGTCCCTGAAGACCGAATCGAGATGCTCTTCTCCAATCGGTTTACTACCAAGCGAAAAGGGCACGGCATCGGCTTGACAACCTGCTGGCGGATAGTCGATGCTCACGGGGGGAAAATCGCCTATCGCTTCTCAGGCGGCGCCGTTTTCTATTTTGATTTACCAGTCAGTCGGACGAATCAGCTTCAGCATGTCCCGTGTCCATTACCAGAACGGAAACGAATTCCCGTTTGACTTCTTCTTGCGTCTTCGGGCTAAGAACTTTATACTTCAGCAATGGCCGATTCACCTTCATGGCAGAAAAAGACGGTCGATCGATACTCCTCCTTTGCTATCGCGTTTTTTCTCGCCCTTGCAGTATTTGCGTTCACTTGGATATCCATACGGCAGTCCCGCTCTGACAGCTATCAGTTATTAGTTATTCAAGGTAAAACCTTTACCGAGTCGCTCGCCCAAGCCTGCCGGAACGCCATATCAGCCCAGACATACTACGACCGTCTCGTCAAGGGGCAGTACAGTTCTCTTGTCTCTCTTCTTCAGGAACAGTACAGCGACGGCGCTGACGGCGACCAACTGCGGATGTTTGCCAGAGTTCATGACCTGCGCGGAATACTTATTTTCGATTCAGCTGCTGATGTGGATGAATACGTCTACGTGCGTCCCGGCATGCCTGTCGTCTCGGCTTTCGTAGGCGAAGCTGCCGCAAAAATTCTCGGCAGTCCTGATTCCAATCGTGTCCTTCTGCTTGCTGAAGGGGAAACATCTTCTGATGCGGTGCATTATTACCTTGAACTGAATGGACAAATGAATCAGGTGGTCGTTTTGATTGGGGATGCTTCCACCTACAGCGATGCCATTCGTACGACCGGGATAGGATATCTCGTCCAGAATATGGCTCGTGAACAAGGCATCGTTTCGATTTTGTATCATACGACAGAGGGAATTATTTTTGCCTCGCGAAGGCCAGGCGATATTCTCTCGATCAATTCCGATCTGTTTCTATCTGAAGCGCTTGACAGTGATACAATCTCAAGTCGGCTTGTGGAAATCGAAGGAGAGAAAACTCTCGAATTGGTCAGACCGTTTTCGACCGGAAGGTATCCATTCGGGCTCCTTCGAGTCAAGCTGTCCCTCGAGGGCTATTACTCAGTCGTGAGGGGATTTGACCAGCAGATGATCACTTTGTCGCTTATTCTCTTTGTGCTGACATTGACCGCCATGCTCTATCTGGACAGCCGGAGAAAGCAACAGGAAATAAGCCGCCAGTATTCGGTAATGAAGGTGACAACCGAGCGAATCTTTGAACAGATGGAGACCGGAATAGCTGTAGTAGATTCATCGGACAACATCGTCATGGTAAATGACTCCTTTAGGAATCTTTTGGGCCTCAGAGCGCAGAACTTGACCAAATGGAATGAAGTCAATGCAATTTCAGCGATAGACGTCAATGCCTTTAGGGATGCCCAAAGTAACAGTGAAGAGACCGAATTGACACGAGTTGTGGACGGCGCCGAGAAACACCTTATTGCAGTAAAATCAAAGATTCTGCTCGATTCATCAGCTTCGGCAATTGTCATTACGATCCATGATATCACTCGTCTGCGGGAATTCGAACGAACAGCCGCGAGAAAAGAAAGGCTGTCAGAGATGGGAAATCTGGCGGCCGGGGTTGCTCATGAAATTCGCAACCCGCTCAATACAATTTCCATCGCAGCTCAGCGCTTGGCATTGGAGTTTTCGCCAAAAGAGGGGGAAGGGGAATACCGCTCTTTCACTCAGACAATCCGGGATGAAACCAAGCGGCTCAATGAGATCATTACGCGCTTTCTGACGCTTGCTAAGGAAGAAAAGCGGAACACTCAGGACGTTGACATTGACCAATTGATAGAGGCTCTTGCCAGACTATGGCGTCCTGAGCTTGACCGTTTGGGAATTACGTTGGATTCACAATTAAATGCGGATGCTCTTGTTGCCGGCGATCCCGATCGGATAAAGGGGGTTTTCGCAAATCTTTTTTCAAACGCTAAAGAAGCCTTGTCCGGCAACAAGAATGGCGAAATTCAAATCATAACAAAAATATCAAATTCGATGGTGCTGATAGAATTTTCCGACAATGGCCAGGGCATTCCGCCGACCTTGAAAGAAAAAGTCTTCACTCCTTATTTCACAACCAAGGAGACTGGCACAGGACTTGGCTTACCGGCAGTGCACAGCATCGTAACTGAACTCGGGGGAGAGATCAGACTTGGGAAAAGCAAAATCGGCGGGGCGACGTTTGTAATTTCTCTGTCGCAGATAAAGAAGAAGAGCAGCCCGTAAGACCTTTCTGAATCAAGAATCGTGGATTGTAACTGAGCCAATTAAAAAGAGGATTAGTTTTTCTCTTTCATGGCTTCCTGTCTTAACCATGCCGTAGAGACAGATTTTGGGCGGGTTATTGGCGTTCCGAGAGCGCGGTTGAGGACCAACTGGGCAAGCATTCCCATCACGCGAGAGACAGAAAATACAACTGTGTAGTACTCAAACTCTTTCAGGCCGTAATGGTAGAGCACCGCGCCCGATCCGGCATCGACATTCGGCCACGGGTCTTTGGCTTTTCCCTGTTCAAGTAGAACGTTCGGAACGACATTGAAAACTCTATCTACGGTCTGAAAGACAGGATCGTGCTTCAGATGCTTTCGCCCAAAATCAGTGATCGCCGTGAATCGGGGATCGGTAATTCTCAACACAGCATGTCCATAGCCCGGAATGACCTGACCTGATTTGAGGGTTTTCCAGGAATATTCCCGGATCTGCTCTTCGGTCGGGGCGCAGCCGAAATTTTCAATTGTATCGAGTATCCATCCAAGACATTCCTGGTTAGCCAAACCGTGCAGGGGCCCAGCAAGACCATTGAGACCAGCTGAAACGGAATAAAAAGGATCCGACAGGGCCGAGCCGACTGTATGACAGGAGTAGGCCGAGACATTTCCGCCTTCATGATCAGAATGCAGTACGAGATAGAGCTGCATCATCTTGGAGGTCTCACCCTTTTTCGGCGCCAAACCAAGCATGCGTACATACTCTGATGACCAATCAGTCTTGGTCGAAGGCAGAATAACCGGCCCCTTTTTGTAGCGCATGCGGTAAATGCCAGCGGCGATTGTGTGCACTGTGCCCATTATCTTTATGGCGTCTTCAAGAGCAGGTTCCCAATAGGTCGATTTTGGAATTCCTTCGTCATATTTCTTTCGAAAAGCAGATTCATTTGACATGGCCAGAATGGCACTGCTGAGCATGGTCATAGGATGCGAATTCTTGGGCATGCATTGGAGAAGTTTCCAGATATAGGCTGGTACTTCGCCTTGGGCGCGCAGTTCCTTTTGGAAGAGTTTAAGTTCATCGCCTGATGGGAGTTCACCGGTCAGGAGGAGCCAGAAAATCTCCTCTGGAAGCCGGTCAATAAGCTCCATGATAGGTATTCCGCGAATTATTAGCCCTTGATCGGCTTCGACAACCGATGTGTCACAGACAAGGGCGCGAACACCTCTCGTGCCGCCTATTGCTTGGGAAATTGTGACTGACGATATGGTCTTCTCGCCGTGCGATCGTAAAAGTTCTTCTCGTTCCTGGCGAAGCTTTGGAATCATTCCGGCAAGCTTCTCCTTCAGCGTGATGGCCATCCCTGTCTCCTTGTATATTTCAGCGCGAGGGGTCGTATCCGTTGCGGTTTTTGTTGATGTGAAAGTATTCACGTTCATCTCCTGCAAGGTATGCTTGAGGCAAAAGCTTGTCAAGCAACTCGGTTTAGTTGGGCTTTTTCACTTAGTATCGTCAAAAAGCTTGTCGGGGTTAAGCAGGTTCTCGGGGTCAAAAACCTCTTTTATCGCTCGCATAGCCTTAATTGTGGGTTTGTCAAACTCCCAAGGAAGAAATTCCCGTTTAGCCAGGCCGATTCCATGCTCTCCGGTGAGTGTGCCGCCCAATTCAAGGGTTTTCCTCATCAGCAAAACGACTTGCTGGTCCATAATTTTTCGGCCAGCAGGGGAGTCGTCATCAGACAAAAAGACAGCGTGCAAATTCCCGTCACCCGCATGGCCAAACGAAACGACGCGCAGAGGTCCGTTTTGGTTCATCTGAGCCACAAAATCAACAAGTTCAGGAAACTTCGTGTTCGGAACAGCCACATCTTCAGAAATAAAGCATTTGACCGATGCCTTGATCGCTCGAGAGAGATTTCGCCTCACTCGCCAAAGCTCTTCGGCTTTTACCGGGGTTTCCTCAATTGTAATGTAGTTGCAGGAGTTCGCCTCACAGATGGCTCGTATGAGTTTTGTTTCAACATTGTTGTCGCCTGCGCCTGTTTCTATGAGCAGGATTGCGCCAGTATTATTGTCGAGACCATCGGTCTTTTCAAAGGCGTTGGAGCATGCGGCAGCATTGCCATCGAGGAATTCAAGCACCGTCGGGATTATACCCTGCGCTGTGATATCTGAGACCGTCTGGGCGGCGTCTTTGGGTTTTTCGAATGTGACAAGGATAGTCGTTCCGCGATTTGGAGTTGGGATGAGGCTCAAGGCAAGTTCGGTGATAATAGCAAGTGTCCCTTCGGATGCAATGAGTAGATCGGCAAGTGACATTCCCGCACAGTCGTTGTAATAGCCGGTTTTCAACAGAGAGCCCTTCATAGTTACCGCTTCAATTCCGAGCACATAATCCTTTGTGACACCAAAGCGTTTGCATCGCAGTCCGCCCGCACCCTCGGCGACATTGCCGCCAAGCGTAGACTCGCCGTACGAGGCTGGATCGGGGGGATAGGTCAATCCAAACTCGGCGGCGGCAATTTGCAGCGCCTTTGTGATAACTCCCGGTCCGCAGAGCGCGAGTTGTTTGTCGGGATGCAAGTCAATTGAATCGAGCTTCTCAGTCGAAATAACTATCCCTTTCGAGCTTGGGACACAACCTCCAGATAAGCCAGTTCCCGCTCCGCGCGGGGTAATCGGGATATTGTGTTCAACACAAAATTTCACCGCCGTTATTATGTCGCATTTATTCTCAGCCAGCAGGATAGCTTGGGGTTTTTGGCTCAAACCGGTCGCGTCGCGATGGTACTTGGGGTATTTCTCTATGTCGAGAAAGAGTGAATCTGGAGCTTTGAGGGCTTTGCGGAGCAGTTCAAAAAGCTGAGGAGATCGAGTCATGGAGGAAAGATACGGCTCTTACCCTTTTTGGCAAAAGTCTAATCTTTCTTTTTATCCGACTTTTCCGCCGATTTGGCTGGCGCTGGTGAACTCGATGGGACGGGAGGCGCCGGTGTGGTGGCAGTTTTTGAGGCGGCGTTGCTGTCAGATTTAGCCGGGCTGCTGTCGCTCTTATTATCGGTGGATGAGGAAGAGCCGCCGTCCGATGTCGTTTTCTCGCTTGCGCCGCCGCTGTCTTTCGAGGCCGCACTTTTGTAGGAGTCGCTGCGGTAATCGGTGATATAGAAGCCTGAGCCCTTAAAGATTAGCCCGGCTCCGCCGGAAATGTGACGCTGAGCTTTCCCGCCGCATTTGGGACAGATCTCAATGGCTGGCGCCGACATAGTTTGAATTTCCTCAAACTTATGTTCGCAGTCGAGACATCGATATTCGTATGTAGGCATGGTTATCTGTGCTGTTTGGGGTTTTGTGAGGATGTCTTAATTGTAATCTAATTCTTGTCAAATCAGGGATTGAATGCATAATCCCTGATTTAATTTCAATGTCAGTTCAGATCAGCTTTTGCCGATTGTAGTAAACTCTCTCACTACCGGCCCGGCGTTTATGACTTCCGGAGGCGTGCCTTCTTCGTACTTCTTGAAATTCTCGATGAACTGCGAGGCGAGCCACAAATATTTTTCGCGGAATGCATTCTGATCAGCCCATGTCTCAGCCGGATTGAGCACATTGTCAGGAACGCCTTCACATCGGGTGGGGACTTGGAATCCGAAAACCGGATCGGTGTAATAGTTAATACCATCAAGTTTACCAGTAAGAGCCGCATTCAGCAGAGTGCGGGTATGCTGAATTGACATTCTTTTACCAACTCCAAACGGACCGCCAGTCCAGCCGGTGTTGACCAGCCAGCAGCTGACTTTATGTTTGAGTATTCGGGTTTTAAGCATATTGGCGTAATACGACGGGTGGTGCACCATAAATGGTGCGCCAAAGCAGGCGCTGAATGTCAACGATGGCTGCTTGCTCATGCCGATTTCGGTTCCACCGACTTTGGATGTATATCCCGATATAAAGTGGTACATAGCCTGTTCTGGCGATAATTTGGCGATAGGTGGCATGACACCCGAAGCATCGCAGGTAAGCATGATAATATTTTTTGGATGGCCGGCCATTTTCTCAGGGACGGCGTTAGAAATAAAATTCAACGGATATGCAGCCCTGGTGTTTTCAGTGCGGGCATCGCTGTCCAAGTCGAGCTTGCGTGTGATCGGATCAAACACAACATTTTCAAGAACAGTTCCGAAACGGCTTGTAGTTGAATAGATTTGCGGTTCAGCGCTTGGAGAAAGGCGGATGACTTTTGCGTAACAGCCGCCTTCGAAATTGAACACGCCCCTATCGCTCCAGCCATGCTCGTCGTCGCCAATAAGTGAACGACTTGCATCGGCGGAAAGCGTGGTCTTGCCCGTGCCGCTCAGTCCAAAAAAGACCGCGACATCCTTGTCTTTGCCGACATTCGCCGAGCAGTGCATGGTAAGGACATCTTGAAGAGGAAGAAGATAATTAAGAAGTGTGAAAACTGATTTCTTAATCTCACCGCCGTATCCCGTACCGCCGATAAGACACAGCTTCTGGTCGAAATTGAGAAGAATAAAAGTCGGCGTGCGGGTGCCATCGGTTTCCGGAGTCGCCTGAAACGATGGAAGGCTTATGACAGTAAACTGAGGGATAAACTTCTTGCGCTCTTCAATGGTCGTTGGTGAAATCAGCATATTCTGGGCGAAAAGGGAATGCCATGCATATTCTGTGATGACTCGCACGGGAAGCCGGTACGCCGTATCGGCCCCGCCATAGCAGTCTTGGACAAATACATCCCGTTCCCGAAGAAAGTCGTTCATCCGCTTAAAAATGGCGGTGAATTTTTCGTCAGGGAAAGAACGGTTGTATGATCCCCACCAAATATGCTTATCGCTTGAAGATTCCTTGACAATAAACTTGTCCTGCGCGGCGCGGGCAGTATGCTGACCGGTGTCTACCGTAATAGCGCCGCCTTCTGTGATTTGTCCCTCATTACGAAATACGATTTCCTCGTAGAGGCTTGCGGCTGGCAGATTCCAATAGATAGTTTTGAGGTTGGTCATTCCAAGTTTGTCGAGACCATATTCGCTTTTGAGCGATTCCGCCTGAGCCAACGCCGGTGTTTCCAAATTGAGGCGTTTCGTCATCTGTTACTTTCTCCTTACCGTTCGATTGCCTATCTGTATCGTATCGGGTGACTGGGTATCAAGCGCCCATTTAATTCGCGCGACACCCTCAATAATATCTTGTTCCGAGCCGCAATAGCTGAGGCGTAAATGTCCTTCAATCCCAAATTCCTTTCCCGGAATCGTAACCACCAGAGCTTTCTCGAGCAGGTACTCGGAGAGTTTCACGGAGTCCTTCTCGTAGGCGCTGAAATCTGGAAGACAATAAAATGTCCCTTTTGGAACCCTGACCTTTACATTGGCCAACTGCTTTAATTCGCGGAGCATAATATCGCGATTATTCTGTAATGTCAACCTGAGGGATTCCACCGGAGCCTGATCACCGGTCAGCGCGCCGACGGCGGCTGTCTGAGTTAGAATCGATGCGCACGAGACCGTCTGTGCCGCGATAGTGCTCATTCCGGCAATTACCCGGTGATTGGCCACCGCCCAGCCGATACGAAATCCGGTCATGCCGTAAAGTTTTGACACTCCGTTTATCACAACAAGCTTCGATGTCTCAGGATTACCGTTCGAGAACGAATAGCATGAGACCGGGGTCTGGTTGTCGAAAGCCAGCTTGTGGTAAATATCATCCATGATAAGGTAGAGGTCATTTTTGGCGCAAAAATCAACAAGCTCTTTTATCAATGCGTCAGGAAAGATAGCGCCCGAAGGATTATTCGGACTATTGATTATGATGGCCCGTGTTTTCGAAGTCACAGCCGCGGAAATATCAGTCATATTCGGGAAAAACTGGTCGTTGGTGCATGGGACAATCACAGGCTGCCCATACGCCATCTTGACAAGTTCAGGATAACTTACCCAATAAGGCGCCGGGATGATAACCTCTTCATCGGGATTGATAATAGTCATTATCAATGTATAGAGAGCGTGCTTGGCTCCGTTACAGACGATGACATTCTGCTTGTCAACCGTCTTCGCGTAATTCTTTTCGGTGTAGCCGATGATAGCTTGAATCAGAGTCGGCGCCCCTTCTGTGGGCGAGTATCTGATTTCACCGGTCTCCAAAAGCTTACGGCAGTGATCAATGGCCGACTGCGGAGTTTTATTAAGAGGTTCTCCCGAACCGAGGTGAATCACGGCTTCGCCCTGAGCTTTGAGGTCGCGCGCTTTTTGACTCAGTTTCAGGGTTGGAGGATCGCAGATTTCTTCGGCCAGATGACTTAATGGCATTCTACTTAACCTTTCATAAGCAATGCAATCGCAACGGTGTCAACAATGTCATCGACCGTGCATCCGCGCGAAAGGTCGTTTGCGGGTTTGGCTAGTCCCTGAAGAATCGGACCGATAGCCGTCGCTCCGCCAAATCTCTCGGTAAGTTTGTAGCCGATATTGCCGGAATCGAGGTCAGGAAAGATAAGCACATTAGCCTTACCTGCAACCGAAGACTCAGGTGCCTTGCGGGCGGCAACTTCGGGCATGATTGCGGCATCGAGTTGCAATTCCCCGTCGACTTCAAGGTCTGGGTGGTCAGATTTGAGTATCTTTAGAGCCATTAGAACTTTGTCCACATCGGGATGCGACGCCGAACCTTTGGTGGAAAACGAGAGCAATGCTACCCGCGGTTTCTCGCCAATGAGACGTTCAAAAGTCTCAGATGTCGAGAGGGCGATTGTCGCAAGCTGCTCTGCGCTTGGATTGGGAACAACGGCGCAGTCGCCGAATAAAAATGCTTTATTGCGCACGTCATGAAATTTCGGCATCACCATAAGAAACGAACTCGAAACCGTATTGATTCCTGTTTTCATACCTATCACATGGAGTGCGGCGCGGAGAACATCGCCAGTCGTGTTGACCGAACCTGCAACCGAAGCATCGGCCAGGTCGTGTCGCACCAGCATCGCTCCAAAATAAAGCGGACTTGCGATCAGAGCCTGCGCATCTCGTTGGGACAAACCCTTGCTCTTGCGGATTTCAACGAGTTCAGCGACATATGAATTATACTCAACCGCCGAGATCGGGTTGACAATCTGTACTTTATTTGTGTTCAGGCCATGCTCTTTGGCGCGCGCGGAGACCTCATTTTCATCACCAAGAAGCGTTACCGATGCCATCCCTTCTGAGAGGAGTTTTTTGGCCGCCAGAATTATCCTTGGCTCTGTTCCCTCGGGAAGGACTACCCTTAGCTTTTTGGCTTTAGCACGTTCACGAATTTGCAGCATGGGGCTCATCATAGTATTCGAGTTACACGACCTGATCTTTGAGGTCAGGGTCGGATAGATAAGCCTGAATAAATGCATCTAGATCGCCGTCCATTACGAGTTGGACATTCGATGTTTCGCAGTCGGTGCGATGGTCTTTGACCATATTATAGGGATGGAAGACATACGAGCGAATCTGTGAACCCCATTCGATTTTCTTTTTAGTCTTGTCGAATTTCTCCATTTTTTTGGCTTCTTCCTCGCGATGAAGCTGGTACAGGCGCGACTTCAATACAATAAATGCCGACTCTTTATTTTTGAGCTGACTTCGCTCGGTTTGGCACGTCACGACTATGTTTGACGGAATGTGTGTGATACGAATAGCCGAGGATGTTTTATTGACATGCTGGCCGCCAGCGCCCGAGGCACGGTAGGTGTCGATGCGAATATCTTCGTCTCGAATGTCAACTTGGACATTGTCTTCGATAAGGGGATAGACATGGACTGAAACAAACGAAGTGTGTCGTCGTGAATTGGCATCAAAAGGTGAAATTCGCACAAGTCTATGCACACCCGATTCAGCTTTGAGGTAGCCGAAGGCGTATTCACCTTTGATCTCGAGTGTCGCGGATTTCAGGCCAGCTTCGTCGCCGGGCTGGTAGTCCAGCAACTCCACAGAAAACCCACGCCGCTCGGCCCAGCGGTTGTACATGCGGAAAAGCATATCGGCCCAGTCCTGCGATTCAGTTCCACCGGCTCCGGGGTGGATGTTGAGAATTGCGTCGCGGTGGTCATCGGGTCCCGAAAGCTGGGTGGAAAATTCCATCGAGTCGATATCTTTGACAAGCCGCTCGAATGAGTCCCCCACCTCGCCGGCTTCGACAGAATCCTTGTCAACCATCTCACTGAGTTCAATAAGGTCGTTCAGTTCCTTTTCAAGCCTAACATGGGAGTCAACCCACTTTTTGTGCGCCGATGCTTCTTTGAGAATTGCCTGAGCGGTTTGGGTGTCATTCCAAAAGCCAGATTGAGCTGATTTTTCTTCGAGTTCGGCTATTTTCTTTTTTCTTCCCTCAAGGTCAAAGATACCTCGCGAGCTTCTCAAGACGGGATTTTAGGTCAGGGACTTTGTATTTCAGTTCAGCAATCATACTAACGTTGTATCCTTTTTCACAAACAGTGAACCAAAGATAGTCATTTTTAATATATCGTCAAACAAAATTGAACTCTCTGCAATACCGCAATTTAGAATGACTTGTAAGCTGACACACAGCCGGATTCAATTAAAAGCCTTTGAACCTTTATGGCTAAGGTTTTGTTGACAATGGTATACGGAGGTATATCTTTAATTATGAGTAAGAAACTAAAAACCATTGTAGTTGGCCCCTTTGAGGTAAACTGTTACCTCTACTGGGATGATGTGAGCAACGAAGGGGTCATTATCGATCCGGGTTCAGACGAACAGAGAATTCTGGCAGGAATTAAGAAAACAGGATTTATACCGCGAGCGATTCTTCTCACCCACGGTCATGTCGACCATATTGAAGCCGCGGCAGCGGTAAAAGATGCCTATAATATCCCGGTCTACATCGGCAAAGGGGAAGAGGCGTTGCTGGGTGATGCGACGCTCAATATGTCAACCGCTCTCGGTAAGCCGATGACCGCGCCGCCAGCCGACTTTACGCTCGTTGACGAAGAATTAATTCTGTTCGGAGCGCTCATGTTCACCATCCTGAGTACGCCAGGACACAGTCCGGCATCGATCTGCTATCTCGATGAGAGCGAAGGTATTGTTTTTAGCGGGGACGCGCTCTTTCAGGGCTCAATCGGGCGGACTGATTTCCCCGGCTGTTCTTACGAGCGTCTTGTCGATTCAATCCATCGAAAACTTATGAGGCTGCCTGATGGTGTTATCTGCTATCCGGGCCATGGCTCGAAAACAACAATCGGCGCCGAGCGTCATTCAAATCCGTTTCTGATTCGAAGCAGTTATGCCTGAGCCCCAAAAGCTTAAGAAGCTGACGACCGAAGCCTTGTCTGACTATCACTGCCACTGCAATTATTCAATAGACGCCGAAGGGACAATCGATGAATATTGCGAAGCCGCAATTACCCGGGGACTAAAAGAACTCTGTTTCACAACCCACTATGACATAAACCCAGATACGACTGGGGACGGAAACCTGATTCGCGTTGATGGCGAAGAAATTCCTGCCACCCCCGAAAATCTTGCTCCCTATGTTGATGACGTCCGCAGAGCCGCCAAGTCTTATTCTGGACAAGGATTGACCGTTAAGCTTGGTGTAGAATTTGGATACTATCCCGGTTGCGAGGAAAGCGCGAGGAAGATAAAAGAGCGTTACGAGCTCGACTACCTTCTGTGTGGTATCCATGAACTCAATAATATCTGTTTCTGCTGTCGGCATGAATACGGGAATTGTTACAAACGGTTCTCACTTGAGCAAATGCTTGAGGCTTACTTCACGGATATGATATCAGCGGCAAAGTCGGGTGTGTTTGATACCATTGCTCACTTTGACTATTACAAAAAATATGGGTCGATATATTACGGCCCGGATGTATTCACAGCCCATAGACCATTTCTTCCTGATGTTTTTTCCGCATGCCTAAAAGGACATACGGCTATAGAAATCAATACCGCAGCTCTCAGGCGCGGTTTCGACACACATTATCCCTCTCTGGAAATCATCAGGGCCGCGAAAGAGGCGGGTGTAAACGTAGTCAGGCTCGGCTCAGATGCCCATAAGCCAGAGCATGTTGGCTGGGACTTTGACAACGCGAACCAGCTTCGCATCCAGTCTGTTAGTCAGGTTCGCGTCTGAAAACGACGACTTTGAGGGCATCCCGACGAAAACCAAGCAAGCTCACGCGAAAAGTTTATAATCGCCCCACACTCGAATGCGCACCCGAGTGTATCGGTAAATATTTTGTTTCTAAACTTCACGGAATGACGATGTCAGCGAGGATTGTCGAAGTAGAGGCCTATATAGGCGAATACGATCCAGCCTGCCATGCCGCTCCCGGTCCAACTCCGCGCAACAAGACACTCTACGGCGTACCGGGACTGACGTATGTTTACCTCATCTATGGCATCTACTACTGCTTGAACTTTGTAACGGAGGCAAAAGATTGCCCAGCCGCAGTTCTTATCCGTGCCGGAGAGCCAGTCGAGGGATTCGAGCCGATACAGAATGTCGGTTATTCGAAATCGCCTGTTGATCGAAGACTCAGCGGCCCGGGGAAACTCTGCCGCGAGTTTGGTCTGAGCACTGCGCACACCGGAATCGATTTGACCGGGGATGTGCTGTACGTTGAAGATCGGCATGAGCCAGCTCCGATTATTGTTGCGTCGCCGCGAATTGGAATCACCAAAGCCACAGATCGGCTCTGGCGGTTTCATGATGCCAACTCGCAAGCTGTTTCGGGGAAGAGCCTTAAGGCACAGTCATAAGGCGGCATTTTTACAAATTCACTATAAAATCTCCTGTAATTACGAGTACCCCCCTTTCTATATAACAGATATATTCGCCGAAGCTTTAAAGTAAGGAAACGAATGTTCAGCGAAAACTATTTACAGCAAGCGCTTCTTGCCGGCCCGATAATCCTGCTCGCCCTGACTGTCCATGAATATTTCCATGCCTGGGCGGCTCTCAAGTTTGGCGATACAACCGCCCGGGATATGGGGCGGCTCACCCTCAACCCGCTTGCTCACCTGGATCTCTTTGGAACGATTTGTTTTGTGGTTTCCGGTTTCCGATTCGGCTGGGCCAAACCGGTGCCGGTGGTGTTGCATAATCTAAAAAATCCGAGGGTTGCCGATCTCTGGGTTTCAGCCGCGGGACCGTTGTCAAACTTTGGTCAGGCAATAATTTTTGGGATGCTCTTCCGGCTTTTGTCGAACGGATTTCTCACTGTTCCTGCCGATTATTTTCACGCGGTCCAGTTGATGCTTTTCTACGGCGTTACAATTAATCTTGGACTCGCCTTTTTTAATCTCATTCCGCTTTTTCCGCTTGATGGCTCGCATATTCTTCGGAATTTGCTTCCACCTCGATACGATTCAACATTCGACACTATAGACCAAGTGGCCCCATTCATTCTGCTCGGCATGGTCTTTTTCGGTGGTGTCTGGTTGATAATCGGGCCATTCGTCAGCTTTTTTACCAGCCTGATTGCCGGTAATTGACGATCTAAATATGAAAATTATTATTCGTTTACTGTCAATCTTTTTTATAGGCATAGTGATACTATCGCTCAGTTCACTTGGAGGCTGTTCAAAAGGACGGAAGGGAGATTTGGGAACGACAGATGAAACCAAAAGTGATGTAAAGGTTTTGTGCGAAGCTTATTTGTTTGACGCCAAACTGAGAAGAGAGGGAAAGCAGACTTCGTTTCGGTTGGAATTATTTGTGACCGATTCTGTGGCCGGGTTAAATGGTCGGGCATATCTCGGCAAGAACGCTCTTAAAGGTCGTCTCACAGCCGATTCGTTGACTGTCTTTTTCCCGCACTCGGATGAGTATGTCGCGGAAGAAATCGGAACGCTTCTACATTCTATGGCCTGTCTTTCAGAAGGCGGAGGTTTGAATGTCCTGAATCTCTTGAATGACCTGCCTGACACAACATCGCTCGGTGAAAGCTTCAGTGTACGCCTGAATTCCGAAAAAGAGGAAGAGCGTGAATACTCCATAGCTTCTGACAGCGCGCAGGACTGTAATTGGCGGCTCGATGTTACTTATTCGAAACGTGAGGAAGAGTGGCGGCCTGTCAAACTGTTTTTCACTGATGGCAACAAGCACGAATTCACCGCGACACGACGTGAACATAGGCCGCAGGCCAACATTTCAGCAAATCGATTCGTGGTGAATATCCCTGGCGACGCAGGCCGAATCATCCCTTAGCGTCAAAACGCGGCCTCTGTGACAGCCATCTTCTTCTATGACATGTTGCAGAACCGCCATATATTGCATTAGGTTAATAAATCATGTATAAACGGATAGGCACGACCCTCAAAGAGTACTGGAAACAGCTTGTTTTCGCAAGCGTGATGGCGGCATTTCACGCCATCACGTCTGGTATTCTCGTCTGGCTGTTCGGGCCGCTGATGATGACCCTCTTCCAAGTCGAGAGCCCCATGATGTCCCTGGAAACTCCGAAAGAGATTATTGAAAATCCAGTTTCCGACGTATCAGGCCCGGCCTCTGTCACGGAAAACCTCACCGGCTGGATATCAGGCGTGAAACAAACAATGAAAGGGGCTGTGGATGAACTTATCATCCGGGATGACCGCAACGATACTCTGATTAATTTTTGCATGGCTATCGTACTTGTAGTAGTTTCGACAAACCTGTTTAGCTACCTTCAAGGCTTCTTCATGGTTTTTGTTCAGCAATCCCTCATGAAACATTTCAGGGACAGACTTTTTGAAAAATATCAGCGGCTTTCGCTCAGTTATTTTCATGAACAGCGGACGGGACAGTTGATGTCACGTGTGACTAATGATGTTGTTGTGCTCAATGATGCTATCGAGATTGCCTTCAATCGCCTGATAACTGATTCGATTCTGGCGCTCTTGTTTGTTTCGTTTCTTGTTCTCATCAGCTGGCAATTGACCCTGCTTTCTCTGATAGTCCTTCCGCTGGCGTTCTGGTTCATTTGGTTTATTGGTAAAAAAATGAGAAAGTATTCCGAGCGTTCGCAGGAACGGATGGCCGATGTCAGCTCGGTCCTTGAGGAAACGGTGAGCAATATCCGAATTGTGAAAGCATTCTCAATGGAGAAGTTTGAGATATCCAAATTCACAGACGCAACCAGCAGTTACTTCAAAGCGCTTGTTAGAATGTCCCGCATCCGAAACTTGGCATCGCCGGTGAGCGATATACTTGCGACATTTGCGGGAGCAACCATCCTTCTGTACGCCGGATCCCGAATAATATTAGGAACCGGCACCCTGACCGCCGGCGATTTCATGACCTTTATTCTCGCGCTCTTCTCGCTCATAAAGCCGGTCAAATCTCTTTCGCAGATTCATGTCAAGCTTCAGGAGGGAAGAGCCGCCGCCGAGCGAATCTATAGTGTAATTGACTCGGAAGAAATAATCACAAGTAAGCCTGATGCAAAAATTCTTTCACATTTTGTGGACACCATCCGATTTGAAGCCGTCTCCTTCCGCTACACAAACGCCGAGCCGGTACTGGAAGAAATATCTCTGGATATCCATGCTGGCGAGGTTGTGGCGGTGGTCGGCCCATCGGGAGCGGGGAAATCCACACTGGTTGATCTTTTGCCGCGTTTCTATGACCCCACCCGTGGCAGGATAACACTTGACGGGCATGATATCCGCGATCTCAATCTTGAGTCCCTAAGAGGTCTGATGGGAATTGTAACACAGGAGACGCTTTTGTTTAATGACACCATCCGTAAAAATATCGCATACGGCCGCAATGATATATCTGAAGAAAAACTCATTGAAGCTACCAGCGCCGCCAACGCTCATAGGTTTATTTCCGAATTCTCCGAAGGCTATGACACACGGGTCGGTAACCGCGGAATGCGGCTATCCGGAGGACAGCGACAGCGGATTGCAATTGCCCGGGCGTTATTAAAAAATCCGCAGATTCTTATTTTTGACGAAGCGACATCCTCGCTCGATACCGAATCAGAGATTCTGGTTCAGGAAGCAATCGATCGTTTGATGAAAAATAGAACCGCTCTCATTGTCGCGCACCGGCTTTCAACGATCAAAAACGCGGACAGAATCCTTGTGCTCGAACGAGGGAAAATTGTTGAATTCGGCTCACATGGCGAGTTGATGGGACGAGAAGGATTGTACCGCAAGCTTTACAGCCTCCAATTTCGCGAGACCGTGTCATGAAGAAACTGTTGTTGAAACTCAAACCGATAGAGCTTGGCTTCAAACAGGTGGCATTTGCATTTGTGGCGCCATTCCTGAGAAGAAATAGAAACAGTTTCAAAGTCATCGACGGCAATGAGATAACAAAAGTGCTGGTTCTCCGTCCCGAAAAACTCGGGGATACTATGGTTACCCTGCCGCTAATTGACGCCCTTAAACGCGCATTTCCGCATTGGAAATTATCGATACTCAGTTCGCCTCGTAGTCTTACACTTGTGCGGCATGATCCGCGCTTCGACAAAGTCTTTCTCTATCGAAAAAATCTTCTGAAAGATATCCGTCAAATTCGGGCCATGCGAAAAGAGAAATTCGAGTGCATTATCGATATGATCTGCGGTGATTCTGTCACCACTGTCTGCCTCTCGCACTTTATCGCAGGCGGCAGTCCTCGAATCGGACAGCAGAAAAATGAATTCGCAAAGTACTACGATTTTAGCAATTACTTCCCTATGAACGCCAGGATGGAACATATTATTGACATTGGTCTTGGAATGCTCGGCGCATTTGGCAGAAAAAAGAGCGAACAGGATGGCTACGCGAGGCTGTTTATTGGCGAAAAGTCGCTCGCTACTGCCAAAAGTTTTATCGACAGCATCCCAACCAGCCGCAGTAAAGGAAGAAAAATCGGCTATAATCTCTCAGCCGGAGCGGCAAGCCGGATATGGTCAGATGACAAGTCAAAAGAACTGATGCACCGGCTTCATGCTGACAATCCGGAAGCTCAGATTGTGCTTATAGCCGTTTCATCCGATAGAGATCGCGCAAATCAGTTGATGAGCGGATCTGGAAATTATATTTCGCTTGTGCCGGAAAACCTCAGTTTTGGGGATGCCAGCGCGATAGTGGCTTCGCTTGATTTGCTCATATCACCTGATACATCACTTATCCATGTTGCGCGTTCGTTCAAAATTCCAGTCGTAGGTTTCTACCCGAAAGATATCAAAAACGAAATGATGTGGCACCCGTATGGCATGAAAGAAGGCGCAGTCTTCTCCAATAACAGGGAAAATATTTTTGATCTTTCGGTCGATACGGTTTATGAAACGTACCAGCGTGTTTCAGGCCAATACTCAATTTCGCGGTGAACGGCCATGCTGTCCGTAGTCATAATAACCAAGAATGAAGAGAAGAATCTTGAGCGTGCACTGCGCTCAGTTTCGTGGGCCGATGAAATAGTTGTTGTCGATAGCAAATCCGAGGACAACACACTCTCAATAGCACGGCGATTCAACGCGAAAATAGTTTCAATTGAATGGTCAGGGTTTGGGCATGCCAAAGGGGAAGGGGTGAGAGAGGCAAAGGGAAATTGGATACTCTCCCTTGATGCGGATGAAGAAGTCACCGTCGAACTGATGAAGGAAATTCAACAAACCTTGCAAAGCCCAGAGCACCGAGGATATATGATCCCGCGGAGAACATCGTTTCTTGGCCGATGGATATACCATTGCGGTTGGTATCCAGATCCGGTTCTCAGACTTTTCGAAAAACAATATGGCACATTTACTGATTCCGCGGTGCATGAAAAAGTCGAAGTCAGCGGCAAAGTCGGACGGCTCAAATCAGACCTATTACATTACAGCTATCCCACACTTGAGTCGTATTTCATAAAGTTTAACCGCTACACAACGCTTGGCGCGCAGGAGGCCTTTCGTCAAGGCGGCCGAGGGACGGTGTATGATATCGTGATGCGGCCTATCGCTTGTTTTGTCAAGCACTATCTGATTAGGCGGGGATTTCTTGATGGCACTGAAGGCTTTATTATCTCGGTATTCTCGTCGTGTTATGTTCTTGCCAAGTATGCGAAAGTGCGCGACCTGCGAAGGCAGGTGAACCAGTCTGCAGTTGGGACGGTTGAATGAGTACGATGATAGAAGTGAACAAGGATGACAAACTACTGGTGAGCCGCACCGACCGACTTGGCGATCTGGTGCTGGCCTTGCCGTTTATTGAAACACTGTCCTTGCGCTATCCGGGAAACCAAGTCGATGTAATCGCCTCTTTGTATGCTTCGCCCATTCTTGAAAACAACCCGCGCATACATAAAATACTTCGTGTCCAAAACGACCAACTTAAATCGAACAGTCACTATCGGCGTGAGCTGCTGTCGAAAATCATTCAAGGTGGATACCGCGCGGTAATCGTACTCTACCCTGAGAGACAGATGACAAAGCTTTTTACCGAAGCGGGAATACCGATACGCATTGGCACGGCGGGTCGCATGTATTCTCTTTCCTACACGCACCGACTACTTCACAGCAGAAAAGGAAATCGCAAACATGAGTACGAGTACAACTTGGATTTTCTTCGTTATTTCAAAGACGGCGCTGTCTTCGCATCTGCGGCTGTCTATCCCACCGAGCGCGAGATAGCAAATGCCCGCCGCCTTTTACTTTCGGTAGGAGTCACTCCTCCATTCATAATCATTCACCCGGGATCGGGTGGCTCAGCGGAGCGCTGGCCGCTTGAGAACTATATTCAACTGTACAATTTGCTCAAAATCAACGGACATTCGGTGGTAATGACCGGCTCAAGCCAAGAGAGGGAGAAGCTTGTGTCCGCGTCGGCCCATATGCCTGTTGCCATCAAGCAGATTGCGGGGGAGACTGATGTTCGTACCCTTGCTGCGGTGCTCTCTCTGGCAGAGATTGTTGTTTCAAATTCGACCGGACCGCTGCACCTTGCGGCAGCTGTGGGTACAAAGGTAGTTGGACTGTATCCAAATAAATCGGTGATGTCCCCGCTTCGTTGGGGACCCGTTGGGGAGGGACATGTTGTTATTCAGCCGGGAGAAACTGGATCAGGCAACAGGCCCGGGATCAATATGGAATCAGTCTCAACACTACACGTCTTGAACCGAATTGAGTCGCAATATAAGAGTATAGTTCGATGAATCTCGCAGAGTTCATAATTAAAATTGAATCGTTCAATGCCAATGTCGATATCGGACTTCTGCGACGCGCCTATGAGTTTTCCGATAAAGCTCATGACTGTCAAAAGCGCTCATCAGGCGAGCCGTTCATCGAGCACTGTCTTGAGGTGGCGTTTTTTCTCGCAGAGCTCCATATGGATTCTACAACCATTGCGGCCGGGCTGGTCCATGATGTTGTCGAAGACACCAAATATACAATGGAGGATGTCCGGCGTGAGTTCGGGGACGAAGTGGCTGAGCTGGTCGATGGCGTTACCAAAATCGGCACAGTTAACTTCAATTCATACGAAGAACAGCAAGTCGATTATTTTCGAAAAATGCTGCTGAGCATGGCCAAGGACATCAGGGTTATCCTGATAAAACTTGCTGATAGAGTTCACAATATGCGAACACTTGAGCATCTGCCGCCGGAAAAACGAATTCGCATTGCAAAGGAAACTCGCGAAGTCTATTGCCCGCTTGCGCACCGGCTCGGTGTGAACAAGGCAAAGATTGAGCTTGAAGACCTTTGTCTAAAATTCCTTGAGCCAGGTGTCTATGTCGACCTCGCCCAACGCATCAAAGATAAGCGCGAGGAGCGCGAGGCCTATATACAAGAGGTTGTCGCCCCAATCAGGGAAGCTCTGGCCCAGGATAGCATACTCGCCACGGTCTCAGGCCGGGCGAAACATTTGGAGTCAATTCATCGGAAAATAAAAGTTCGCAAAGTCCCTTTTGAGGAGATATTTGATCTTTTTGCTATACGCGTTATTGTGAACACCGAGCGGGAATGTTACCACACAGTCGGGATTATTCACGCCATGTGGAAGCCGGTCTCAGGGCGATTTCATGATTATATCGCCAACCCAAAATCAAACGGCTATCGCTCGCTTCACACGACCGTGGTTGGCCCTCACAACAAAATGGTCGAGATACAAATCAGAACCCATCAGATGCACCACGAATCAGAAAACGGCATCGCAGCCCACTGGCTTTATAAAGAGGGACGCCAGCAGATGAGCAAGGATGACCGTCAGATGGTCTGGCTCCGTGATGTGCTTGAATGGCAGAAAGATATGACGAATCCATCTGAATTTCTTGAGTATCTTAAAATGGATTTGTATTCTGAAGACATATTTGTTTATACGCCCAATGGAAAACTCATACATCTTCCCACGGGCGCAAAGCCGCTGGATTTTGCCTTCCAGGTCCATACCGCCGTCGGATTGCATTGCGCAGGGGCAAAGATTAATGGCCGCCTGCAGCCGCTTTCCACCACTCTCAAATCAGGCGATCAAGTTGAAATTATCACCAATCCGAACAGAACTCCCTCGCATGATTGGTTGAAACTTGTTAAAACATCGCAGGCCAGAACCAGAATCCGCCGTTGGCTGAATCAGGCCGGATTCGAGCAATCTTTGGCGTTGGGTAAACAGATAATTGAACGCAAGCTCAAAGAGCTTCGTGTCCAATGGCCAAATGATGAAAAGCTTCAGGAAGCCGCAGAGAACCTCGACAAAAAATCAATAGATGACCTGCTTGCCTCGATAGGCAATGGTTCTCTGTCTCAACAACGCCTTATCTCGCAAATTTATACCGAAGAAGAGACGCCTGAAGCCCCCGGCTTTGTTACGAAGGTTCTTGAGAAGATCAGAAAATCAAAAGGCGTCCGGGTGCAGGGGCTTGAAAATATGATGTTCCGTTTCGCCGGATGTTGCCAGCCGGTTCCGGGCGAAGACATTGTCGGTTTTATCACCCGTGGGAGGGGAGTTACCGTTCACCAAGCCGGATGTCGGTCGGCTATTGAAATCTCCAATCTGTCTCCTGAGAGAAAGATTGTGGTCTCATGGGATGCCGCCCGCGATACCTCATTTGTTGTCCAGCTTGAAATGATAGTCGAAGACCGCAAGCATATGCTCCGAGATATCACTGAAGCCATCGCCGATTCAAATACAAATGTCCGCGGGGCGGAAATGGTTTCGCGCGATACTACTGCCGAAGGATATTTTGTGGTTGAGGTCAGCAACCTGTCGCACTTGAATCGAATTCTTGATAAAGTCAGAAAAGTAAAAGGCGTGATTTCTGTCCGTAGAGCAAAGAAACAGGAACAGAAAGACTAAAATTGCTCAGTACGATCACAAGGCTTCGCCAAGAAATAAAGTGCGTTGCCATTTCGGACAACGCACTTTTACTCAGATATAAATTTGGGAAATCAGGATAGCTATTTTGACGACGTGGTCGCTGGTGTCGCCGCCGTTCCTTTTGACCAGGATGGGTTCGAGTCGATACCAGGTCCAGTGATTCTCTTTGAACCATTGCCAGTGATGTCGCAAATCCAGATTGAGCCATCCGATGTGGCAAAGGTGAGCCATTTTGAGTTGGACGAAAACGATGGCGGACTTGTGTACAACGTAGTGCCCACTGGAGGGGCAAAAACAAGATACTTCTCTTTGAGGTCGGGGGATGCGATATACAGTCCGCCGTCGGTCATGCTATTATTTACAAAAGCAAGCCACTTTCCATCAGGCGACCAGGCCGGACCGACATTCCCTGTCAATTTGCTTGAGGCTGTGCGAACAGAATCAAGACGAGCCATGAATTTATCTTTCGGCAGCACGGCAATTCCTCGCGGAGCCATGCCCGATGTTCCTTCGGAATAAAAATGGACAAACGCGATATCGCCGCGGTTATTCATGGTAGGGGAAATAAAATATTCGCCCATATTCTGCCAATCTTTGCGAAGGACTTCAATTGAACCACCCTCGGCGTCCATCGTTGCAACTTGGTAATTTGGTATTTCGGAATTGACCGTATTTGCGTTCATGTCTTTGTAGAAGATCATGCGGCCATCGGGCTGCCATTCGGCGTCGCGGCTTCCAAGATCATCGGTGATTCGATACCAGAAAAATTTGTTGCCAATTTTAGCCGAGTCGAGAATTGCATGGAAGATGTCATACACTTTGTGCTGACCGCCGAGCATATCAGGGCCGCGAAGATTGACAGTACCGGAACGGGTGAAGGCGATTCTCTTACCGTCAGGTGACCAACTCAGGCGCCCGTCGGCATTGCCGACCTCAGAAACAGACATCTGATTGGCTCCGGTGGCATCCATAACCCAGACGTTTTTTTCGCGAATAAACGCGATGCGTCCGGATGGCGTGCCGATTGTCCCGGCTTTGGATACGGAAAGTTTTTCAGCGGCAAAGGCGGTCGATAACACCGCCGTTGCGCCAATAATTATACTAAGGGATAGGGCTGTTGCGAACCGTCTCACGTGGTTTACTCCGTTGTTATTGTTTACAGGTCGGCTCAAGATAGGTTCTCCCGCAAATCTGTCAACCAATTTCGACGGTTCGTTAGTTTTCACCAGCTAAAGAATTTCTTCAGCTCGATTTTACCACGGCCGCCGGAAAGATTCAGATCGACTCTACCATCCTCCTGGCCGTTAAGTGAGGCAATGATTTCTTCATTTTGAAGGTTATACCATGCAACGTTGTCGAAGTTCAAATGAAGGTAATTTAAATCTGCGGCAACTATCAAACCGCCAAAGTTGATCGGATAGTCAAGACCGAGGTTAAGTCCAAATCCAACAGTATTATCTTTGAAAGTGGTATTAGTGGCTGCAGAATTCGAAGTGGCTAAATTGAGGTTCTGATACTGCTGCCAGAGTTCCCAGTTGACCTGATACAGTCCGACTGTTCCGCCGATGCGGACAGCCATTTTTGACAAAGATTCGCCGAGTTTTGGCGGATTTAAGATAAAATACTGAAGTCCACTGCTGAAGCCGGTCACGCTGATTTCGGATTTCGGATTTGTTACTGTGGATGGCCCGCTGCCGCCTGGGACATTGTATGAATAGCTGCCCTCAAGCGTTTCGCCCATCTTGAGCCATAGTTCGCCGCCAATTGTCCAGGCAAACTTCTCCTTGAAGACAACAGCGGCCTCAAGACCGATAGAGGATGCCATATTCAGGTAGCCGAAACGGCCATTTGAAAAGGTGGCGCGCTGATTATCGACAAATTTGTTGTAATCATTGTCGCGAAAGATACGATTCAACCCAAAGTTCGCCGAGAACCAGCTCAACTTCGAGTTATGCTGGGAAACGGATTTCTTAAGGTACGAATTGACTATTTCCTGTTCCCTTGGATTTGACTCACGGGTTTGTGAGAGCACCGAACTGGCGGTCAAAAGGCCGACTGTGACAAGTATAAGCGTTAAACGCATAACGTCCTCTTTCAAGTAATATTCTGTTTGCCAATAGTATCGGCTTTGGATGTCCATACCTTGAGGAAGAAACAGCGCATTTTTGGCTGATGCAAAAAACGCCCGCAATCGTTGTATGACAATGGCACTTAGCAGGATAGCGCTCAATGAAGTCTGACCTGGCTTCATTGGCTGTTGCTGTAAAATAGTAAAGTCACCTCATGGCTGACATGAAGCGACTTTAGTCGAAGACTAATTGTTAATTTATTAATATTGGTCTATTCGGGACGGCGACTCTCCATGTCCTTAAACCGCTTTTGCGCAATCGGGTAGTAGATAAGAAAGGCCACCCCGGCAAAAAGGAACATAAGCCCGAACATTCCCTCTTCAGCCCACCAGTAATCGAGCATTTGGCTGAGTATAGCGGCAAGTCCGACAGCGACCAAAACCATACCCCATTTAAGGCTCGCAAGAGCATTCATTTCTGACTGACCCCTTAAGAACAGCTTGGCTTTATCGTCGACAAGCCCTTTTTCGATCAACTGTTTTCTTGTGCGTCCATCACTTATTATTTTCACGATCGCGACTATGGAAAAGAATACCACAGCCATTTGCAGAGCTTCTTGCATCGTAGACTCCTTTCAGTCTGTCATTCAATCTATCTGGCCTATTAGACAGGTTTGAGTTTTGAATGTTGCAGGGGGAAGAAAAATGCAACTTTTTTCATAAATCAAAGTCTACCAATATGGAGACGATATGCAAGAAACAAATGTACTCATTAAGCAGACATTAGCCGGTGACCCGAAAGCTTTCGAGGCCATAGTCAACGGCCATAAGCGGCTTGTGGGGCAGATTGTCGCCAGACTGGTGAAAAACGAGGAAGACCGGATTGATTTGAGCCAGGACACGTTTATCAAAGTGTACCAGAATCTGGTTTCGTTTCAGGGGCATTGCAAACTCTCCACATGGATTGCAAAAATTGCCTACAACACATCGCTCAATTACCTCGAAAAGAAGCGAACCCCGCTCTATAGCGACCATGCGGCTGAAGGGAAAACTGTCGATGACTGCCAAGGGACATTGAGCTGCCCCGAACAATATACGGGAAGCCGTCAACTATCAGTCCGACTCTGCGAGGAGATAGACCAACTGCCGCTATTTCATGGAACGGTTATCAGCCTCTATCACTTTCACGACATGACCTACAAGGATATCGGGGATATCCTTCAGCTCCCCGAAGGCACGGTGAAAAGCTATCTCTTTCGAGGTCGAAAAATGCTGAAAGACCGGCTTGTCATTAGGTTCAATAGGGAAGAGCTATGCGCATAAGCCATCTCACTGACTCCGAAGTACAGCAGTATCTCGATGGTACGCTTAGAAGAAAGGATGAGGCAAAGCTGCATTTAACTATCTGCGGCGAATGCTCGAATTCGTATAAAGCCTATCAGAGTCTGTATTCGTCAATACATACTTTGAATTGTGACTACCTTGAGGAATCTTTCGCTCCTAATCTTCTGCGCAGGATAACCATCGCGCCTCTGGCCGGCAGGACACCTGAATTGGTAAAGCTATTCTGCCTTATCGCTTCCACAGCAATAGCGCTTGCGATCATAGTGACTCCATTTGAATTATCATCATTGACAAGCTTGCTGACTCAGTTCGATTTCGGAAGATTCATGCCTGACTTCTCCGTACTAAACTCCCTCCAGACGTCGTTGCTGTCGATCAAAACAAGTTTTCTGATGATCGGAGGAATGGCCGGGCTGACAATGGTTTTGTTTGGAAGTCTTGACCGGCTTTTACTCTCGCGGAAGTACGGAAGCTTTTTTGAGTAGCGGCAATTCATTTGTCCCCCAAATGGGATAGCCTAATTCGTTAACTTTTGTGATTTTACATTTGGCGCCTTGAGTGGCGCGCATGATTTAAACCGTATAGAGTTATTGCGGACAAGAAGGAAGTTGATTGAAACTGATGAAAAGATAGTCGATGAGAAGAGTCCAATCGGAGACATCAATAATTCCATCAGGCGAGGCATCGATGTTCGCTTCTCCGTCGCAGTAAACTGGTAGTTGCGAAATAAAGAGGAAATCAATGAGCGATGTCAGGTCGCTTATATCCACAATCCCGTCGAAAGAATAATCAACATTGCCTACGGTTCCTGAACAGCATGAACCGCATGACACGGGTTCTTTGTCGGCCGGAACTATTTTATAAATGTCGCCGGATGTGATTCCGACCATGTATATTTCGCCTTCGGCATCTTCGCCAAACGAGACGAGATCGAATCCATTCAGACCGAGTTCAGGCGTCCGATCCGTCGAATCTGAAATATTTGTGCCATCATATCGGAATGACCAGATTTCACCGGTGCAATAATCGCCGTAGAAATATGTGCCTTGTAAATCGGGGATAGCGCAACCGCTATAAACATAGCCGCCAGTTATAGAGCAGCGTCCGCTTCCATGAAAGTATTGCGTGATCGGATCGGTGAGCATTGAACCGGGGTCGCAACTTGCTGAGGGAATAAAACAAGAAAGGCCCTCTTTGAGCCTCCAGCCATAATTTTCGCCCCCTTGGCTTGCGGCCGATTGCCAGTCGATTTCCTCCCTGAGTGCCTGGCCGACATCGGCGATCCAGAGGTTGCCATTCAGCCGATCAAAGGACCAGCGCCAAGGGTTTCTCAGGCCGAAAGCCCAGATTTCATGTTCGGCGGTATCAGATATCACGAAAGGATTTGTTGGCGGAATTTGGTAACCGGGTCCAGGGAGACTTACGTTGAGGCGAAGCATCTTACCGAGAAGTGTGGTCGGCTTCTGACCGTTGCTTTGCGGGTCGTTTGCGCCGCCGCCGTCACCCATGCCAACATAGAGATATCCATCGTTCGGTCCGAATGCAATCATGCCGCCATTGTGGTTTATGAATGGCTGGGGAATAGTGATGATTATTTCTTCGGAGTCTCTCACTGCCGAGTCAGGGTCATCGAAAATGCGAAAACGGGATACGACGCTAGCGCCGCCGCCATCGGTATAGTTCACATAAAACGAATTGCTTGAAAAAGGGTATGTCGGGCTGAATGCAAGTCCCAGCAACCCGCGCTCGCTCGCATTGTTGAGCACTCGGTCAGTGATGTCAAGAAAAGGGGTTGGCAAAAGTACGCCGTTTTTGATGAGCTTGATTATACCATTCTTCTCAACCACGTACAGGCGGGTTTTGTCAAGGCGGGCAGACGCGACAAAAAGTGGCTCAGTAAGCCCGGATGCTACAAGCGATTTTCCAATTTGTGTTGCCGCCACAATTGAGTTGACAAAACAAAGCAGGAAACAGCCAATTATACTGCTGCTGAATAAAAATGTTTTCGACGTGTGATTCATTGACTGTGAGCTTTCTTCCCAATACACACTTTATAGAGAAATCAACAAAGGGGTAAAAGTAAGTAGCTGGAAATATAGTGTAAATCGCAAAAATCAAAAGAGTTTTCTTGAATCAGGCCATAGTTTCTTTGGACAGAATTATTAAACCTTTGTGAGCAGACAGACGACTCGGTAATATGATTCACAGATTTCGTTGAAGTCTATCCGGCAGAGGCGACTGACTGAACAGAGAAGACGATATGTGTTACCGCGTCATCCGCCAATGGGGTTACGTCATAGGAGAGTCGGTGCACGAGGCTTTCAAGTCCGCAGTCGGTGGGTAGTTAGATGTGGTGCTGGCCAGAGTCGGCCTGCACGTCTATTTATCCTGGATTCAAGCGTATGCTGGAATGACAAGATATAGGGCTGACCACACTTCCTCGTTCTTCGTGCGGGGTGTCTCTGCCCCGCACCGAGGATTAAGACGTCAATCAGCCGCGTCGGAGTGATCTACAAGGTAAAGACGAACTGAGATTGCTATCAGCCGCGGCGGAGGTCTCGGAAGTCGCTCCTCGCAATTGTAGATGTTAGGGGGTGTCTGCTTCGATATAGGGTACTCCACTCCCGACATTCGTCCGGACGGTGGGTTGTTTTTTATGCAGGTGCGGGCCCAAGATAGCCCACACGTCTATTTACTCTGGATTCCAGTTGTCCTGGATTCCAGCTTGCGCTGGAATGACATTGTGAAAGGGTCGTTTAGCTAATCAGAATGACTCGTTGGTCTCAGGCTTTTGTGAGCAAACGAAACGATGTGATTCTGTCAAATCTGAAGGTTCGCTCGGCTTGTGTCGAAAGACAAAAGGCATTGAGATACAGATGTACGCCCTTCTCAAAAGCCCGAAGCGGGATAATGGTTCTTGCGTAAGCCGCTTTCCCTGATGCCTGCGATTGGTAGATAATCTCAATCTCCAGCTTTTCTTTGATAGCAAGAGAAATGTCAGAATACTTATCGGGGAGCTCGACTGCCGATGATTTCCATGCTGACATTCGGTAGGACATAAAATGGACAGCAAAGTCGTCTTCTTTTTCTATTTTCGGAAATTTGGATTGGAAAGTCGCAAGCAATGATCCTACGAGCAGGGCATCGCCAAGCGCACGATGGTCCTGAGTGGCGGCTATTTGAAAATGCTGAGCAAGCGATAACAGGGAATAGGAGTACAGGCCAGGGAAAATCCTTCGAGCTATATCGCATGAATCAAGAATAAGGTTCGAACCGAGAGGCAGCCCGGCGCGCTGAAGTTCGTGGCCGAGAAATGACATATCGAAAGGGGCGTTGTGCGCAACCAGAATAGTGTCTGTACCGCAGAAATCGGAGAATTGTGTTAAGACAGTTTTGGCGATTGGGGCATCGGCTACCATTTCATCGGTGATGCCATGTACGGGGATAACTTCGCGGGGGATAGTCCGCTCAGGATTGATGAGGGATTGGAAAGTCTCGACCGTGTCAATGCCCATTGAAAATTTGACTCCAGCAAGCTCCACCATTCGGTGCGATGCCGCCCAGAGACCGGTTGTTTCGCAGTCAAAGGCGACAAAGCGCACTCTTTTTAGATAGTCATTTAGTTCAGCCGGATTCATAAGTGGAAAAATAGGGACATTCCTTTGAGATTGACAATCATTATTTAGATACGGTATTATATATGCACGTGATTTTATGAAAGATATCGACACATCCCATCTCAATCCGCTGATACAAGCGTCAAGTCTCGACTCGTTTGCTCATCGGTATAATTCGCTCGACGCCTCAGGTCTTCAGGACGAATAGCAATTGCTTCGGCCACGAGGAACCGTGTTTTTACGGCTCTTTTGATAATAGTGTCTGTCGGGCGTTAGTTCGATCGGCCTCGGGCGAAGAACCAATCTTATAGATGGAATAATGAAATGGCTATGAAAGAGATTACTATAACAGGCGAAGGTTTATCCTTCGATGATGTCAACAATGTCTGCCGCAACGGCGCGAAGATTAAACTCTCCAAAACTGCACAGGCGGCCATCAAGGCAAACCGCGCGGTTATCGAAAGAAAAGTCAAAGCAGGCGAGGCAATTTACGGAGTGACGACCGGAATCGGAGAGTTTGCAAGAATCAGCATTTCGGTAGCTGAGAGCGCGGAACTGCAAAAGAGAATTGTCTACTCACATGCCGCGGCTGTCGGAGATACAATCTCCGAAGCCGACACAAGAGTCGCGATGTTGCTCCGGGTCAATACACTTTCCAAAGGCTACTCGGCAGTACGTCCGATTCTTGTAGATACCCTTGTGCAGATGCTTAACAAGGGAGTGCACCCGATCATGTATGAAAAAGGGTCGCTTGGAACATCAGGAGACCTTGCTCCACTCTCTCAAATGGCCGAGGTTGTCATGGGTGAAGGATTCGCGCATTATAAAGACAAAAAGATGACTGGCGCGAAGGCAATGAAAGCGGCCGGAATTGCGCCGGTGGTTTTGTCTTTCAAAGAGGGACTTGGGCTAATCAACGGTACTCAGGCCTTTACCGGGGTCGGCGCATTGGCGCTCTTTGATATATTCAGGCTCGCCAAAAATATGCTCATTGCATCGGGTATGACAATCGATGCCGTCGGGGCGACCACAAAAGGATATGATCCGCGTCCGCACAAAATTCGCAACCATCGGGGCCAGCAGGTTGTGGCAGAGAATATCCGACGGCTCATCGCGGGTTCGGCGACGATTCCAGCCAACAAAACAAAAGTGCAGGACGCCTATTCGCTTCGCTGTTGTCCGCAGATATTGGGGCCATCGCTCGACGCCATCAGCTATGGAAAAGAGGCGCATTTAAATGAAATGAACGGAGTCTCGGACAATCCGCTTTTCTTCACCGAAGATGATGATTATATCGCCGCCGGAAATTTTCATGGTCAGCCTACCGCGATGGCGCAGGATTTTCTCTCGATTGCAGTCGCCGAGTTTGCCGACCTATCCGAGCGGCATACAAACCGTCTGCTCAATCCCGTGCTATCCGGGTTGCCGGATTTTCTGGTCGAAGGCAAGGGTCTCAATTCGGGTCTCATGGTCTCGCAGTACACTGCGGCCTGCCTTGTTTCGGAAAATAAGATTCTTGCCCATCCCGCAGTGGTGGATAATATCTCGGTATCGGCCGACCAGGAAGATCATGTCTGCATGGGATATTATGCGGCAAAGAAACTCACTGAGATTGTTCGCAATACAGAGATTGTGGTTGGCATTCAGATGATGTGCAACGCGCAGGCGCTTGATTTCCGACGTCCGCTAAAAGCCGGGAAGGGGACCGAAGCCGCATACAAAGTCATTCGCGCGAAACTGACGCGGCTCATCAATGACCGTCCGCTCTATCCCGATATTGAGTTGGTCACACAGATGGTCCGCGATGGTTCGATAGTTGAGGCTGTTGAAAAGGCAGTCGGGGAGTTGAGGTTGTGACGGTGGGGAAGAAGAAGGGATAATTCTTGGGAACCCTATTTAATGAGCCAACCAGAGTAATCGATGAGCCATGGTATGGGATAGCCCATTATGACTTTCTAAATGGCTGTTCAAGGGAAGGCTACCCGGAAATGCGTTCTGCATGGGAAACCGCATTTAAAAGCTTTCCGGAATATTCTAAAAATGATGTACGAGCACGCTTCAAGAGCAAATCGTTTGAACAGCATCAATCTGCCGCTTTTGAGCTTTATCTTCATTCTTTGCTTCTAACTTGCGGATTAATCCCTGTCACACAAACGGTCGCCGATCAAACACCCGGAGGGAGACCGGATTTTTTATTTCAGAATGATCAAGGCGGTAAATTGTCTTTTGAAGCACACTGTGTATTTAGCCCAAATGAAACAAATGCCTTTCGCTTGTTTGAATATTCCCTGGTGAAATCAATAAACCAGCGTTATCCTAATCTTCAGTACACGTTGTCTATAGAATTTATGAATAAGGTAAATCGGACATTATCACTTTCTGGTATAATTCTAAGATTTGGTAATGTCATAAGTATCTTCGATGAGATGTTTACTTCTCAAAAGAACTTGAGCGGTCCTTGCTGGGAGCATGCGAAAACGTGTAAGATTGATGAGTTAGTTTTGAAGGTCTATCCTCACATTGCTTCCGACGGAATGATGTCTAGCTCACTTGGTAGAGGTGTAAGAATGGGCTCTTCAGCACACTTAGATAACACTCATGAATTGGTGAGAAAGGCTCTGCAGAAAAAAGGTTCTCATTATGCTGCGGAATTGCGGACAGTTCTCTGTTGCAACATTGTGGGATCAATGGGATTTGACTTCGATAGTGTATGCGATGCTCTTTTCGGCGACACTGTGCTACATTGCGGAATAAGTTCTCAAGGCGAGATTATAAGTACCGAGCCAAGCAGAGCACATAACGGATTTTGGCAGCACAGAGGCGTAGCTCAGAACACCAGAGTCCCAGCGGTGTTGTTTTTTCATAATATAGGTTCAACTCATTATGATTCGACTGAAATCCCATCTTTGATTTTAAATCCGTTCATACCAAACATTGATGCTATTCCGGTTTTTGAGTTATGTGAAGTGTATTGGTTTAATCCTAAATCTAAAGATTGGGAGATTACACAAGCATCCTCGAAATTTGACTTTAAGTCCTTGGAAATCATGAAAATACAATAATTGAACAACGGAGGTATAACATCCACCATGCCATCTATATTTACCCGCATTATAAATAGAGAGATTTCGGCCAAAATCTTTCATGAGACAGGTGATGTCATTGTCATCGCCGATATTAATCCCAAGGAAGCCGTTCACTTGCTTATTATTCCCAAAGCGGAATATCGGAACTTTTTCGAAACCCCAGCCGATGTGATTGCCTTGCTTGATCAAGCCGTCAAAGATGTGGCGACAAAGCTTGGAATCGAGGATCACTTCCGCGTCCAGATAAACAATGGATTCGGGCAGGAGGTCGAGTATTTGCATTATCATTTCATGTCAGACAGGGGGGCCGAGCGGCTGAAGTTTAAGGGGTAGCGGATCAAAGTGGTGTCGGGCGTCTCTGCCCGACAGCCATCTAAGATGAGGTTGTGCCGATCGAAGACGGCCTGCACGATGATTTACCCTGGATTCCCGGCCGATGGCGGACTGGAATGACAGAATAGAGGTCTTACTGCACGGAAGACGAACTGAGATTGCCACGTTTCACTCCGAAGCGAAACTCACAATGACGGAGCGGGAAGTGTCTGCATATAAGCCCTGAAGTTAAGCTCTCTCAACTTTGCACTACCCTCTGCTTTGCGCGCACCAACTTCTGATTGACATTTGTTCAATCAGGATGTATTTCACGATAAATTAGCAGCATCAAAATGAGCTTTGTCACACAGGAGAAAACATATCAGCCGAACTTCGCAAAGTAGCGCTCGAAACGCTCACTGCTCAACACTCCCATGTCAACCCAATGATCGCCCTTGAAGCAGTTACCTCAGCACAGGCGTGTGAGCGTGTTGCGGAAAGTGTCGCGACAATATGGGAGCAGTTGGCGCACACTGTCTATTGGAATGATATCATGCTTGCTCGGATTGCAGGAAAGACGCCCGCTACGCCTTCCAACTTGGATTTATACTTGAGACGTGCCGGTAGAGGAGATAGTCGATTTCTGGCACGTGAACAAGACCACTCACTTTTATCTTGCGAAAGTTCTAAATTCGCCGATATTGTACCAGTATGAAAGCGTATAAGACAGGTATGACAAATCGACCAAAAGCGGAACTATTACCAGTTTGAAAATATTTAATGTTTAATAATGGTATGACAAATCGACCAAAAACTGAATCGGCTTCATTAATGACGCTTATAGCTATTGCGGTATTCTCTCTGATTTCACTGCAAGCCGTGAATGGCGGAATAGTGCTATGTCCCAAAGGCAGTTGCGAGTTTGCTCCCGAGTCGGCTGACAACTTTGAGTGCGGAGTCACCAGTTGTAGCGCCGCTATGGCGGACGATTGTTCAAAATCCGAACAGTCTTCGGGTGTTACTTCCTGTTGTTTTGTTTCGGTTGAAGTCACTTTCACGCCCTCTTTTGTCCTGACTCTCCAGACAGATTCAAATGACGATCTTGATTTTACTTATTCCGAGATATTCATCGAGCGGCCGGTTTTTGATATTCATGGCTATGATACCCACGCGCCGCCGCTCAGCAATCAGCTTCTCTATGACTTTTCATTTACTCTCCGTGGTCCGCCGACCACCGTTTAATTTTCTTTTTCCAAATTGAAGTACGGCCTTACACATGTATGTGAGTAGGGCCTTGAGAAAATAATCGATTGAATGTTCGCGTGGTCTTTTGCCTTGGCGGACATCTAAGGAGAATATATGTCATTTAAGAACATCCTATCTGGTGTTATCGTTTGCGCCGGTTTATTCGTAGCTTTGGGCGCATCGAAGTCATCCACCTCGACAACTGAGACCTTGTGCTCAACCGCTCTCGGCTGTGCTATGAATACAGCCACAACTTCGGGCGCCGCATCAGATGGCGGCTGCTGCTGCGAACCATGTCCGCCCGGCTCGTGTGTTGGGCCGTGTCAGCCATGTGATCCGAGCCAGTGTGGAGCTGGCGCTTCGCTGACTGCTTCTACGGAAGTCTCTACTCTGGCAGTAGCGACTGAGGCGGCAGTCTGCACGATGGTCTGTGAAGATAAATGCGATGGTCCTTGTGAATCATGCGAGGGCTGTTGTGTGAAATCGGAATCGACGATCTAACAATCGGAATCGGTTTCTTATACAAGTGCGGGGTCTTTTTTGTCGGCCCCGCGCTTTTTCTTTGTTAATACTTTGCTTTGTTGTTATCGACATCCGCGGAATCCCGGTGGCAAAGTATTACTACCTTCAGACTAACACAGTTGCGAAATGTTGCCGGGTCGGCGCGTTTTCTAAAGTTCTCAATCTATTCGTACATCGCACGTCAATCTTTTGGAACCTGACCTTTATCCAAAGAGTAAGATTAGAGAAAGAGTTGGGCGGGCAGTGACAGTTCAGGTAGTTCTCTCTTTTAACCAGTAAAAACAAAGCTCCCGCCTTGATTTTACTACCTGTCATTTTTCAAGGAGGATTCTTAATGGAATATCAAAATTTCACCCAGAAAGTGCGTCAGCTTGGCTATATCCAGGATGACAGAACAGCCGATGCCGCAGTCAAGACTGTTCTCGGTCTGCTGACAACCTATGTTCAGGAGCCACAGGCCCGCAATTTGACAGAGAAGCTTCCTTCGGAGCTTTCGTTTGAAAGACTTCGCGGTCACATGTCCGATCCGAATAACTTCCGATCGGTGAGTATGTAAGACTTGTCGGCCGTCAGTTCAAGCTTGATGATACACAGGCTCTGGAATTAGTCAACACCGTTTGGCAGACTGCCAAGACGGCTGTCGGCGTCGAGCGCTTCACCCAGTTGAGCAAGAATCTCTCCGGTGAATGGGCCGAAGCAGTGAAAAATGCCACAGTCCCGAGGTTGCAGACACCTCCCGACATTCGTCGTCACTAGTACGCGATCCAACAAGGTCACACGCTAATTTAATTGGCTTGGCAGTATGATAACTGCCAAGCTTTTTGATTATTCGGTAATGGTATTTAAGATAATATTCTATTGAGAGATATATTTCTTGTCGACAAAATATGTGACATGTCCGGCGCCTTGATTTGGAGCCCAGTCCCAAGTATCAGGATTGGCAATCAGATTCACATTAGCTCCGACGATATCAATGGCCGCCGGGTTGCCAAGATCGAGAAGCAGAAGCGAAAATTCAAAGGCGTTGCCGTTATTGGGCACGGACAAAGGAGCTATGTTCCGTATGAAGCCCCAAGTCCCTGAAAACTGATCCACAACATCACCATGAAATCCGACAACCGCTCTGTAATCGGCTCCGATATCATTTATCGGAATCGTTCCGCCTGCAACTGTGAAGGCTCCTGTCCCGGCGTTGCGGTCGGTATCAAAAAAGAGAGCAACATCAATTCCAGTTGCAGTGTCTTTGTATTGTCCCCAGCCCGGTTTTATTTCAACTCTGAA
This sequence comes from Candidatus Zixiibacteriota bacterium, assembly GCA_034439475.1. NCBI lineage: Bacteria > Pseudomonadati > Candidatus Zixiibacteriota > Candidatus Zixiibacteriota bacterium. The sequence goes on along the minus strand of JAWXAN010000031.1, from coordinate 50,532 downwards.
CTGAAGTTTGTTAGTCAAGGTGCTCCTGATGTACAAAGCGCTCAGGTCGCGCGGAAGGGCGGAATCGTCATCGGATATCATCATTCGCCACTCTGCGAATAGCACAAGCGATTCGGACGTATCCTTTTTACCAGCCAAGTCTGTCGTAATGGTGGAGAGCAAGTTGGCGCTTGCAAGAGGATGATTCATTGTGTTCCATGTATATTCATACGGAGCGATGCTGTCGATACCATTCAGAACAGGGGCAGTTCCGTTCACAAAAAATTGAACACGGGAAATGCCGGCACCGGAACTTGCCGCCACCTGCACAAGTACCGAATTGCCGATGACTGAACTGTCCGGGGGATAGGCGAATTGAGATACAAGCGGCGCGTCGGGATCTTTCATTTTTGAATAGACGGTTATGGGTGTTGTCGTTTTACTATTGTCAGCGGCGTCATACACTCGTGCGATTATGACATGCGCACTGCTGAGGATAAGCGACGACGCATCCCAATGATACTGAAACGGAGCGAGGCTGTCAGTTGCCCCAGGAACATGCGACCCATCGAGATAAAATTCTACAAAACTGACACCGACATTATCAGCAGCGTCGACAATAATAGTCACGCTGTCTCCGATAATGCTGCCATCGCTTGGATTTGATAAAGAGGCTGTCGGCGGCGTAGTATCAGGACCGGGGTCAACGGGCCCATCGGGAGGCTTACTGCCATCACAGGATAGGAACAAAACAGAAACTAAAAAGAAGCATAGCGTAGTAAGTATTCTTAATATCATGAGATAACCCTGAATTGGAGGCGTTCGTACATCTGGCATAATATACAGGAAATACAGCAATATCTGACAAAAGAATTATGGATATTTGCGCTTAATTCTTCTTGCGCCTGTAATCCATTTCTTTACAATCCTTTGCAGATGACTGATATTAGCCAAGTTATGTTTAAAAAGTCCTTTGCCAAACCAGCCGGTGGTCCGAAGAAAACCGCAAGAACCAATCGTCATGTTGATCTAACGGCGCGAATAGATACGCTAATCGATGATCAGCTATTTTCGATTTTGGACAAATTGGCTGTTCCGCCGTTCCTGCTGATTTTGGATCAGGTACAGGACCCGCATAATTTAGGCGCCTGTTTACGCTCCGCCGATGCCGCTGGGGTACACGCGGTTGTGGCCCCAAGAGATCGCTCGGTTTCCATGACCGACACTGTCAGGAAAATCGCCTGTGGGGCAGCTGAACATGTCCCGTTTGTCCAAGTGACAAATCTTGCCCGGATAATCGATCAGCTCAAAAAGAGAAATATCTGGGTTGTCGGGACTACAGACCAAGCGACCAAATCAATTTACGATATTGATTTCAAAGGCCCATTGGCCATAGTTATGGGATCAGAGGGAGAGGGGATACGGCGACTGACAGCTGATAAATGTGATTTTCTGGCGAGTATTCCAATGTTGGGGTCTGTGGAAAGCCTTAATGTCTCCGTTGCGACCGGAGTTACCTTATTTGAAGCTGTTCGACAAAGGAAAGCGCTTAAGCAGTAAAAGTATGGCTTTAGCTGATTCTCAATTAAACATCGATAAATATAAAGCTTGCCGGTCAATCCAGAACCAATTAACCTGATTGCTGTTAAAACTGGCTGATATGGAAAAACACTTAACGATAATTCTGGGAGGAAGTCCAATGTTTAAACGTGTTGCCCTTGCAACCGCAGCGATTTTCGCGCTCGGTCTATCCGCACAGGCCGCAGAGTGGAAAATCGACACCAAGCACTCTTCGGTCGCCTTCAAAGTTTCGCACCTTCTCGTAGCGAAGGCCACCGGTAACTTTACCGATTTTTCAGGAACCATCAATTATGATGGAAAAGATTTCAGCGCGGCGTCAACCGAAGTGACTATCCAAGCCGCTTCTATTAACACCGACAACGAAGACCGTGATGGACATCTGAAATCACCTGACTTTTTTGCGGTGGATTCCTTCCCGACTATAACCTTCAAGTCAACCAAGATTACCCCTGTCGTGGATAACAAGTTTACCATTTTTGGTGATTTGACCATGAAAGGGACAACCAAACCCGTCACGCTCGAAGCCGAATATAATGGTTCAAGACCCACATCGGACACAACTGCCGTGGCCGGATTCTCGGCTGTTGGCAAGATAAACCGCCAGGATTTCAACGTGAAATGGAACCAACCGCTTGAGGGCGGCGGCTTCACCGTAGGGGATGAAGTCTCCCTATTTTTAGAGGTAGAGGCCCGAAGCAAGAAAAGTAAGTAAGAGTCATTCCCGATCGTTTCACCCCATTTTGCGACTTAGAACTGCCAAATGGGGTGTTTTTTTGCCCTTTTTGGAACAGACAGGAGACCTTGAACGAATCGGTTTGACAAATCTCGCACAGTATGATATAATTCAAATGACACTTGGAACTTCGATTGTATCCCGCTTCGCAATGCGGGCTAATGTAAAGACTGTTCGGAGGTAGCTCAATGAAAGATTATCCAACGGAAAAAATCAGAAATGTCTGTCTTGCCGGACAAAGAGGTTCGGGAAAGACGAGTTTGGCCGATGCGGTTGCATTTACGTGCGGAGTCAATAACCGAATCGGCCGTGTCGATGATGGCAGTTCACTCTTTGATTACACCGATGCCGAAATAAATCATCGCACATCGATATCATCAAAATTGCTTGCCTGTGAATGTAAAGGGATCAAGCTTAATTTATTTGACTGTCCCGGCCATGCCGATTTTATCGGTGAATTGCTTGCAGCGCTCAAAGTGAGCGATGCCGTCGGCATTGTAATCGATGCCACCGCAGGGGTGGAGATCGGAACGCAGTTGCAGTGGCGGGCAATCGAAAAGAGTAATGTTGCCCGTTTCTTTTTTGTGAATAAGATGGCCAAAGAACATGCCAGTTTGCAGAAAAATCTCGACTCGATAACTAATTCCTTCGGCAAACAAGCAGTGGCCGTGGAATTACCAATTGGCGAAGCCGCGACCTTCAAGGGAATCGTCGACTTGCTTCATCAGAAGGCATATACTTTTGATGACAAAGGCGGGCGAATTGAAATTCCAATTCCTGACAATATGAAAGACCAAGTGCAGAACGAGCGCGCGAAACTTATCGAAGTTGCCGCCGAAGCCGATGACAGTCTCATCGAGAAATATTTCGCCGATGGCACATTGAACGATGCCGACATTCAAAAGGGTATCCTGAGCGGACTTATTAACAAATCACTCTATCCGGTACTTTTCGGTTCGGCTGAGAAGAATGTCGGGATACAGACAATGCTTGAGTTTATAGCCGAATATCTTCCTTCGCCCAAAGATATGCCCCCGGTCAAGGTGCTCAAGACCGGCACGACAACTGAGATGAGCATACCATGCGATCCGAATGGCAAGACAGTAGCTTTTATTTTCAAGACGATGTCTGAAGGGCATCTTGGCGATATGTCATTCTACCGCGTATTCTCAGGCACAGTCAAGCAGGGAGCCGATGTTGTCAACCAGGTCAACAGCAGTTTTGAGCGGGTAGCCCATACCTATACTTTCCAAGGCAAAAATAGAATAGATACTCATGGCACTCCAGCGGGTGATATTGGCGTGCTCGTCAAACTAAAGAGCACACACACCGGAAATACATTGGCTGATAAAGATTTTGGCGTGACTATTCCCCAAATTGCTTACCCCACACCGGTAATGGACGTCGCGGTCAAGCCTAAGCATAAGGGAGACGAGGAAAAAGTTGCCGCGGGACTTCATAAGCTTCATGAGGAGGATCCGACTTTCAAGATCGTTCAGGATGGCGCACTTCATCAGCAGGTGCTTTACGCTCAAGGCTCGACGCATATTGAGATATTGATGGAAAAACTTCGAAAACGCTTCGGGGTTGAGATTGAGACGGCGAAACCGAAAATCCCATACCGCGAGACTATAAAAGGGAAAGCTGACAAACAGCACAAACACAAAAAGCAGTCCGGCGGGCGCGGACAGTACGGCGATGTTTATCTCAGACTCGAGCCAAATGCAAGAGGGGCGGGGTTTGAATTTGTAGATGCCATCACGGGCGGGGTTATCCCCGGCAAATATGTACCGGCAGTCGAGAAGGGCGTACTAGAGGCCCTGCAGAATGGCTCGCTTGCGGGAGCGCCCATCGTGGATGTCAAAGCCACTCTTTATTTTGGCTCCTATCATGATGTTGATTCTTCCGATATGGCATTCAAAATTGCCGGGATGATGGCTTTCAGGGAAGGATTTCTTGAAGCGAAGCCTGTGATTCTCGAGCCAATTTATAGTATCGAGGTGACCGTGCCGGACACCTATACCGGCGATGTCATGGGAGATCTTTCATCTCGGCGCGGCAAGATTGCCGGGATGGAGCCTGAGGGGCATAGTCAAAAGATCAAGGCCCTTGTTCCTCAAGGGGAATTGTATCAGTACTCGGTTGATTTACGGTCGATGACTCAGGGGCAGGGTGTCTATGCGACATCTTTCTCGCATTATGAAGAGGTCCCGCATGAGACGGCGCAAAAGATTATTGATGCTCATAAAGCCGAGCGCAACGGAGACACTGGGCATTAGAGGGATTGGAGCGAATCTTCTGATTCGTCGTTGCGATCCAGTTCTTTTCGTGTGGGGCGTCTCTGCCCCGCACAGCATCTTAGAGCACTGATCCGCGGCTGGTGCAGTCCGCCGCGGCGGACTGCACGAATATCAAGGCTGGATACTCCCTCTAAGACGCCCGCCCCCACAGCGAATGCCGCCTAAAAATCTATTGCCTCGCACGCTTCTCATACATACCATACGCCTTCTGAGCCGACACAAGATTTGCCCCCGTGGTGTAACGGATAACGCGTCGGCCTCCGAAGCCGGAAATTCAGGTTCGATTCCTGGCGGGGGTAGAAATATTTGGATTACCGAGGTATTGTTTGTTCATATTCGTCCTAAGGATTTCTCCCCCACAAAACCTAATTGTCCACGAAAGCCGGGCAAGGTTACTACGTTGATTGGAATAATAATACAATGAAGATTAGTAAGTCAACATTCTGGTCTTTCATAATAGCAGCAGTTAGCTTTGGCTACCCAATTGCTGACTATTCCGGGATTATGGATTGGTTGCGCGGACGACAAGGTGCGCTTGAGATTTGGGAAAGATTGAGTCTCGTTCAATCTGGAGACTCGGTAATCGTCTTTAATGACGAGCCGTGCTTTGGTAAAGGTATAGAGTTTTTAATAACGAATAGCCAGAATGCTGAGATAAGGAAATACAAGGATGAGGGAATTGTGTTTTCCGCCATAGCAAGAGTAGGGGGAGTGGCACGGCCACCTGGTACAGAAAACATGACAGACTTGCAAGATAAGATAACACGTTTCTACGCATCTCCTTCTAGCCCGCTTATTCTTGGTTTTGATTACACTCGAAAAGATAGAGATAGCGGAAAAGGATTACCTCTTGGTTCTCTCGGTGAAATAATTGAGTGGGTAAATGAGTCTCGTGAGAGTGAGAGATTTGTTGTATATACTCTGTTAGTTGGAGCACTCTCGTTGATAGTAGCATTCAAAGAATTGAGAAAGTCAACGTAACCCCCTACCACATCTTCTCTTTATTCTCTTTGAGCCAGTGAAGCCATGCCGGGATGCCGTTGGCTTCGACATATTCCTTCACCTGCCGGAAGCCCTCGCCATAATCGGGGTCTTTATCTTTCATCATATTCTCCGCGTAGAACCGTGACTCTGAACCTGGAATCTCGCGGAGTATCAGATACGCCGCGTAGTTGCAACTGCCTTCGCACAGGCTTGGGTTATTTCTGAGCGGGGCATTCATATATTGCCAGACATGCATTAGTTCATGAGCAAGCGCCGAAGTGAAAAGCGTGCGGGGGAGACCATCAAGCATGAGAATGTTCAGATTTTTTGTCTTCACCAGCCCGCCCAGCCAGCCGGCTTCGTCGTACTTTGTCAATCCAAGCAGGTCACTTCGGCCTTTGCGCGCCTCGGTCACCAAATCATCTTTGTCAACTAACTGGAGCGGCAGTTTTTCCATGTCGATAACAATGCCGTAGTTCGCGAGTGATGCTATGACGTTATACATGATCTGCTTAGCTTCAGAAGGCGTGGACACCGCAGATTTATGGCACAAACCGCAGATATGACGGCCATCGGCATATCTTTGGCCACCGTCGGATGATTCCGAGATGAAGCGGTGACAATATTCGCATTGGGGGATTTCCCCCTGATGGGATTTGTGAACCGCATTATCCCAGTTGTCTTTGAGATAGGCGCCTTCGATTACATCGCCGCAGAGGGTACAGCGGAGAGCGACATTTTGATTATAACAGTAGGCATGATAACTTTTGGCGTCAGAAACGGTGTATTCGGCTAAAATCGGTTTTCTGCATTCGGCGCATTTCGGGGCGATATTATTTTGGAAACATTCCGCGTGATAGCGCTTGCCACTGTTTTCAAAATATCGGCCGACAATTGATTCATGGCAATAACCGCACTGGGGTACAAAGAGGGCAGTGTAGCATTTGTCATCGTAAAACTTTCCGTCATTTTCGTAATAGCGTTTGCTGCCGATTGCGATTTTACAGTTGGCGCATTTGAAATGATCGGGGTGGAAATATTTCCCTTCAACTTCCAGATACCGCCCGCCATCAATAGTTCGATTACAGGACGAACAAATATGCTTATCTCCTGCGAAGGCAGCTCCAGCAAGAATAAGAACGACGCTTATGAAAAGAAATCTTTTGACGAGAATGCCCATACCCAGCGACTCTTTCCACAGAAGACCTACCGATTCTGTTCCGCAGTTATTATCGGCTAAAACACTGCCAAAATATACCTGTCCTGTTTCACGGACTGCAATATAAAGGTTGTACCATCAAAACGTATAATGACAGCAAACAGTTTCCTTGACCTGAAGCGCACTGAAGTCAATATTGAAGGTATTCTATGGATATTTTTGCTCATGCCCTTTGGACAAATCTTGCCTGCCAAAAAGCAGAAGACTCAACCCGTTATTGGGCAATCGCATATTCAGTAGCGGCGGATATGGCAGCCTTTGCCCCGGCATTAATTCATTCTTTCGCCAAAAAGAAAATATCACAATGGAAGAAAGTTGATCCGTCGTCATTTGAGGAACTAAACCGCTCAATCCCTTGGTGGGTATATCTTCTCTATGATATTACGCACAGCATTCCGCTCTGGAGCCTTGCCTTTGGTTTAGCATGGGCGTTGTTAGGCGAGATGCCCTGGCAGGCTTTCGGCTGGCTTGGGCATATCCTGGTGGATATTCCAACACACTCCAAACGTTTCTTTCCGACACCGTTTTTGTGGCCAATTTCCCGCTTTACTGTCGATGGTATCAGCTGGGGCGTGCCGTGGTTCATGCGCCTCAATTATGGTTTGCTGGCGATCTCATACCTGATTCTGTGGGTGGCTTAATGAATCCCGGAGTTGTTAATAAATGCTAATTGGCCTTACCGGACAGATCGGCGCAGGTAAATCTACTGTGGCAGAAATGTTGACAAAGCGTGGGGCGCATATAATCGAAGCCGACCAGATAGGCCGCGAGGTGGTTGTCTCGTCAAAAACCGTCCTGAACAGGTTGGCGCGTGAATATGGCAAAGACATACTCGATGAATCCGGCATCCTTAACCGGAGCGAGCTTGCAAGACGGGCTTTCGTCGACGATGACACAAAGGCCCTTCTGGACAGCATCGTCCAGCCCTATTTGCTCAAAGAACTGAACCGGAGAGTGGCTGCTGCCAAAGAGAAACATTCATACATAATCATCGATGCCGCGCTTCTGTTGGATTGGGATATAATCAATAAGTGCGACTTTGTAATAGTTGTCGAGGCACCAAGAGAGCAGCGTCTCGCGCAACTGGAAGGACGCGGAATTTCACGATCCGATGCCAAAAAGCGAATGAAGCGACTCCCGACCGTGAGGGAGTTTAACAAAGCCGCTGACTTCATAATTATCAATGATTCGACTAAAGATGCTCTCGGTCGAAAAGTGAGGTCTGTGTGGAAGCAGATAACGGACGAAAAGCATTGACAGACTTCCGATTATTGCTATTTTTGCATTCGAGGACAACATGAAACAAATGTGGAGAAACAGCTGATGCACTATCCTGAACGAGTCGACCTGCTTGAATCCGAAGGCGCATTTGTTGTTCTTGCCAAAGCCAAGAAATTGGAAGCCGAAGGCAAGTCCATTATTCATCTCCAGATTGGCGAACCAGATTTTGACACCCCCCCCAACATCTGCGAGGCCGCAATAAAGGCCATCCGAGATGGCCATACCCATTATGCCCCATCGGGAGGGATACCCGCTGCCCGTAAAGTTGTCGCAGATTATATGAGCCGAACACGGGGAATCGATGTTGGTCCCGAACACTCCATTATTATGCCGGGCTGTAAGCCGGTGATTTTCTGCTCGATGCTTGCTCTTATAAGCCCAGGAGACGAGGTCATCATTCCGGACCCAGGCTATCCGACTTATCGGTCTGTCACCAACTTTCTTGGAGCCAAGCCTGTTACCGTAAAATTGCGTGAAGAGAATAATTTTCGATTCTCACTGAGGGATGTTGAGACAGCGATTACAACTCGAACGCGAATGATAATACTCAATTCTCCGCACAATCCAACCGGCGGTATTTTGACTCATGAAGATCTCGAAGGTGTGTACACGCTTGCAAAAAAACATGACCTCTGGATATTGTCTGATGAAATATACTCCCGAATTATCTATGATGTCGCGTTTCAGTCCGTGGGCTCTGTCCCCGGCGCCTTGGAACGGACGATTATGATTGACGGGATGTCCAAGACCTATGCCATGACCGGATGGCGTCTTGGATTTGGGGTCATGCCCAAAAAGCTGGCCGACTACATGTTTACCATTGCAATAAATAACTTTTCTTCAACAGCGACATTCTCTCAATACGCGCTTATCGAAGCCTTGCAGGGGCCGCAGGTTGCTATCGATAAAATGGTCGAGGAGTTTCGTTCTCGGCGGGATATTATAGTTGATGGCCTGAATTCAATCGAGGGGATAACGTGTCTTCGTCCCGAAGGCGCTTTTTACGTTTTTCCCAATATCACCGGAACCGGTTTGACGTCACAAGAGTTTGCCGATCTGATGTTGGAGCAGGCCGGTGTTGCCGGTCTTGCCGGAACTGCCTTCGGCAGGCACGGCGAGGGGTATATCAGATTGTCTTACGCCAATTCCGCCGAGAATATCCGAAAAGCTGTAGCGTTGCTCAAGCAGGCCCTTGCCGGAGTCCGCAAAGCTTAAACCTTCTGGTTTAACAGCGCCGGCGGATTTACACCGATCTCTCCATCCGCCCCTCATCCCATCAGGTTCTCCATCTTAAACAGCTATTCATTTTTTAATTGATTCATCCGACACAAGCTGTAGGATAGGTGTATGAACAGAGCATTTGTTACAACCAATCTGCTTGACCTATGGGCCGAGCCGAAATACAACAGCGAGCGGGTGTCCCAGCTGTTCTTCGGAGAAGAGCTTGAACTATACGATTCAAAAGACGGTTATGTATTTGTGAAGCAGAATGACGGTTATAGCGGCTGGGCTGACGAACGATTTCTAAAAGCCAGTGAGCAAACCCAAAAAGCTGTTCGGGCTGATAGTGAGAATGTCGTGCAAACGCCGTTCGCCAAGACTTTTGGAACATCAAAAGGAGATGTCATTTCCCCTTTTTCGCTGTTCTACGGAACAAAGTTGCATGGAAAGAATGTAGCTTCACAGCGGAACAAGTTTTCTTTACCCGATGACTCAGCAATTTATTTGTCTCGGTCAAGTACACGTCCGGTAAAACAGAAGAACGATAAAAGTTTGGCTGTGCAGATTGTTAGAGATGCTCGGAAATTTCTTGGCATTCCATATCTCTGGGGCGGCATCACAACTCTTGGTTTTGACTGCTCTGGATTTGTCCAGACGATATATGGTTCTGTGGGAGTGAGATTGCCGCGTGATACAAAAGATCAGATTGGCTCGGGGAAAGAAGTGAGTCGTGACGAAGCCAAAAAGGGGGACCTGCTGTTTTTCAAACGTCATGTCGGAATCGTCATAGACAGAGAAAGCATAATCCATGCGTCAATTGGCGGCGGCGGTGTCAGGATAAACAGCTTGAAATCGGGCATGCCGGAATATCGCGAAGATTTGGACAGAAATTTTCAACAAGCGAGAAGAGTATTATGATACAATTTGACACATTAAAGGTAAGTCTTCCGCTCAAAAAGACCTTCGCGGTATCGGGCGGCTCAGCGGACATTAAAACAAACGTCTTAACCGTCCTTAACAATCGCTATTTTGGCGAAGCTGCTGCATCGGTAAAGTATGGTCCCGGAATAGAAAAGCTTCAAGAAGATGTCAACAAGGGCATCGAACTTCTTGCCAGCCGCAAGAGCCTCGACACCCAGACACTTTTGGACATAAATGAATTTGATATTCACCCCATCGCTCGTTCGGCTCTCATAGCCATGGTGCTCAACTATATTTCCGGCGAAACCCAGCGCTATCCATGGGAAATCCTTTCGCTGAGCACTCCGGTCGGAATAAAAAGCTCCATGACAGTAGCCATTGACAATCCGATTGCGATGATAGAGGCCATCAGAAAGAGCGACTTTCCAATTATCAAAGTGAAAATGGGGGGTGAGGGAGACGCCACACTGCTTCAAGCCTTTCAGACTATCGAAAATAAAGAGATTCGTGTCGATGCTAACGCTGGCTGGAGTTGTGAGCAGGCCGAAGAGATGATATTTTTTCTTTCACGAGCCGGTGTGCGAATCATTGAGCAACCGACATCAGCTGAGTTTGTCAAAGAATGGCCACACCTGAAAGGGAAGTGCGACGTTGAACTGATCATGGATGAAGGACTGAACTCCTTTGAGGACTACCAAAATGCGTTCGAATCGGTCGACGGCATTAATATCAAAATGGAGAAGTCAGGTGGGATACTTGAAGCCGCGCGGATTGCCATCAATGCCCGAAAAGACGGAAAGAAAGTCATGCTTGGATGTATGGTTGAATCTTCGGTCGGTATTGCTCAATCCGTTTACATGTCGTCGCTGGCTGACTATTATGACCTTGATGGACCGCATCTGCTTGAACATGATATAGCCCAAGGAATAAATTACAATCGGGAATCAATTGAAGTCGACAGAGAAATTATCGGCGGCCCGCGCCTTCTTCGGGACGTTGTCGAAAAATATATTAGCGAGTAGTGGTCTTGCGCTTATTCTCGGATTTGGCGTATTGGCTACCATGCCGCCAAAACCGCCTTCGGCAACAATCCGCGTTGTCTACCCAAAACCAAACCAGATCATCACGGCTGTTGATTCGACCTTTATTCTTGGTAGTGTCTCAGTCGATCGAAACAATCTCTCAGATTACAGACTTGACATAAACGGTCACGAAATTCCTATCCATAAGGACGGCGGATTTTTGGCGTTTCTTCCAATAACTCCGGGCGAATTTGTCTTTCATCTAAGTGTATCAAAAAAGTCAAGTGTGGTCGTTGTCCAGGACCCAATTGGCATCGATTCCCTTTTTGTGTTGGTTCCCGAACCGCTGAAGTCAATTCCCGAGGATAGCCTGGCAATCGCCGGCGACTATCGCGCTCCCCTTGGGGATCTCGTGCTGATTGAGGGAGATGTATTGGAAGTTTCATTTCTGGCAACTCCCGGCCACACAGCATGGTTCTCGATTCCCGGGGTAATTGATTCGGTTCCCATGTCCGAGACGGAGCCGCGTCAACAGCCATATTGGGGCGAAGCCGTGTTCGGCGAAGGAAGGATTCCTGACTCGGTATTGATACGAGGAATATACGCAGGTTTTTATACAATTCCTTCTTCCGTAGTTGTCGAGAAATCGCCTATCACATATCACCTTGGCGACAGAACCTCGACTCACGAACAACTGCTTACCGGCGAACTCAAGGAGCCTCCAAAAAGCATGGATTCAGCATCAATGCATCCTGTTCCGATCAGAAAACCACCGCCGTCGATCACTCCGGGGACCCTCGATCCGTTGGTCAGCGCATCGATCTATAAAGTGAGCATCAATCCTCCCGAATATCCGTTCACGATTCGCTTCAATGATTCTGTTCTGGTTTTGCGCCACGCTCCGCAAAAAGGATACTTCTCAATTTTACAGCCCAAGGGAGTTGAAGCACTGGCAGTCGGTGCAGAGGGGGACTGGTATAAGCTTCGGCTGTCTGAAAACCAATTTGCATGGGTAAATAAAATATCGGTTGTGTCCCTGCCCAGCGGCATACGACCGCCCAAGTCTTTTCTGTCCGTCATTAGAAGCCACAGCTATGATGACAGCGTGAAAATAGATTTTGCCTTGAGCGGCAAACATCCCTTTCGAATTACAGAGCTCGACTCGCGGTCAATTCGCATTCAAATATTCGGTGTTACCAGTAACACCGACTGGATACGATATGATTTCGGTGACAGTTTGGTCGAGAGCGCCCAATGGTCACAGCCTGAACCGAATTTGTATCAGCTTGATTTGAACATATCTCAGGACGTATGGGGCTACGATGGCTATTACAATGGAAGCAAGTTTTCATTTGTCCTCCATAAGCCCCCGAAAAACACCAAGTCAATTCGCGGCAAAACAATAATCGTTGATCCGGGACATTCCTCTGACCCGGGTTCGATTGGCCCCACTGGATATACTGAAGCCGATGCAAATCTTGGCATTTCCCTGATACTGGCAAAGATGCTCAAACAAAAAGGGGCTAATGTAATCATGACTCGTTCTGATACCAGCCATGTGGCCCTGGCTGACCGTCCCGCCATCGCAAGAGCGAACAATGCCGATTTGTTTGTCTCCATACACAATAACGCTCTTCCCGACGGCATTAATCCGATAACGAATAACGGCGTCTCGACATATTATTACCATCCGCATTCGATAAACCTTGCCAAAGCAATCCAGACGGAACTGCTTAAAGCGACAAAATCTCCAGATTACGGGCTCTTCTATGGCAACCTCGCGGTGAATCGTCCCACACAGTTTCCGGCTGTGCTGGTCGAATGCGCCTTCATGATTATCCCTGACCAGGAAGCAATGCTTAAGACCGATGACTTTCGCAAAAAAGCAGCCGGTGCTGTAGTGAGAGGGATCGAGACTTTTCTCAAAGAGTTCAATGATGGCAAATGACAAAACAAAGACTAAAGCTGTCCCAATACAACCGTACTGGCTGGTTTATTTGGCTTTGCTTATTGCCGGATTGATTCTCGTGGCCGACGCCGTTGACTATCATCCCATGATGAAGACCACGGCTAAACTTGGAATCGCTCTTCTATATTCCGCGCTTGCCCTCTTTGTCGGTAATGGGCGGTCGGTCGGTTTCGTCGCAACAGGTATTATTTGGGTCGGCGTCTTAGTTACCTGGTGGGTCTGAACCGAGCAAAAACGCGGGATATTTCCTCGTATGAACTCCCTTAGTTTTTAATCAGTCAAATTTTCATTTGATTTATCTTCACATTGTGAGCTATTTTATAAACTTCAATCTAATTCTCATTTTAGCCTGAGGATTGAACGAGCGCACCGGATGCAGCTCGCAACTGTTAAAAGTAAAGGATGTGACATGCGCTGGTCGCACACATATATACCGACTTTAAGAGAGAAACAAACCGACGCCGAGTTGATTTCCCACCAACTGCTTCTTCGCGGCGGCTATATTCGTAAACTCGCCGCAGGAATCTATATTTATCTGCCGCTTATGCAGCGGGTCATCGATAAGTTCAGCTCAATCGTGCGCGAGGAGATGAATAAAGCCGGCGGTTTGGAGATAACAATGTCGGTCCTCTGTCCTGCTGAACTCTGGCAGCGCTCGGGGCGGTACAATTCTATTGGCAAAGAGCAGATGCGTCTGAAAGACCGCCATCAGCATGATATGGTCCTGTGCGGCACACACGAAGAGACTGTTACCGATTTGGTTGCAGGCGAAGTGAAAAGCTACAAGCAGCTTCCGTTAAATCTCTATCAGATACAAGTCAAGTTTCGAGATGAGATTCGTCCGCGCTTTGGCCTCATGCGTGGCAGAGAATTTCTTATGAAAGACGCGTATACCTTCGATGCCGACGATACGTCGTTTAACAAATCGTATCAGAAAATGGTCGATGCCTATTTCTCCATCTTCAAGCGCGCCGGGCTTGATGTACTCAAAGTTGAATCGGACACCGGAGCGATGGGTGGGAAGCTGGCCCATGAGTTCATGCTCCTTGTCGATACAAGTGCGGGTGAAGAAGTCATCATATCATGCCCGACATGCAGCTATGCGGCGAATGTGGAGAAAGCAATGTTTGGCCTATCCCGTCTCGCTGATCAGGATTCAATCCTCAATGAAAAGGAAACCGTTCACACTCCCGGTGCATCGACAATCGAACAAGTCGCGGCATTCCTTAAAGTTCGATCGTCACAGCTTGTGAAGACACTCATTTATATGGCCGATGGCAAACCGATAGCGGCTCTGGTTCGGGGTGACAGGGAACTCAATGAGGTCAAACTAAAAAATGTAGCGGGCGCGATTGAACTTGAAATGGCCAATCCCACTCAGGTTGAACTACATACCGGTTCGCCGGTTGGTTTCTCCGGTCCGGTTGGACTCAAAAATATACCGCTCTATGTTGACCCGATGATAGTCAGGATGAAAAATTTTGTTGTTGGCGCGAACAAGAGTGAGCATCACATTGTCAACGCCAACATCGAGCGTGATTTCGCTGCCACCAAAGTGCAAGACATCTCCAAGGCCAATGCCGGAGATATGTGTCCCAATTGCGGCGGGACATTGACGGTTCGACGAGGGATTGAGGTCGGCAATACCTTCATGCTCGGGACTAAATATTCATCTGCTCTCGAAGCAAAATTCCTTGACGCTGAAGGCAAAGAGCAACCGATGCTCATGGGCTCATACGGAATAGGAATCACTCGGACGCCTCAGGCGGCGCTCGAAAAATACTCTGATGATAAAGGGATAATTTGGCCTAAAAACATTGCACCCTATCTGGTTGAACTTATCCCTCTTAACATAGAAAAGGAGCCTCAAAAAGAGGCCGCTGAGCGGATTTATAAAGATTTGATCGATGCGGGCATTGATGTCCTGCTCGATGACCGAAATGACCGGGCCGGAGTAAAATTAAACGATGCCGATCTTATCGGATTGCCCATCCGAATCGTGATAGGAGATAAGTCGTTGAAAGATGGTCATGTGGAGTTAAAAGCACGAAGTCAGGCGAATGTTACGCTTGTTTTGGTTGAAAATATCGTTCAAGCCGTCAAAAAACTGTCGGATGAGCTCAATTAAGGTATAATTTAGTTGCGTGGTAAGAACTTAAACCCTATTATAACAGGTTCTTGGAGTGGGCCGCGCCCACTCCATTTGTTTTTGGATTGCTGGAGATGTCAGAAAAGTTAAAAGAGAGGATTCAGGTATTGGTTCAACAGCCTTTGGCGGAGCACGGTTGTGAGTTGGCCGATATGTCGTTTTCACAATACCGGAACCATGCCACAGTACGATTGTTTGTGTATTGCGAGGGAGGGGTATCGCTTGAGAAGTGTACCCATGTATCGCGCCTTGTCGGCGATGCCATCGATTCTACTGATCTTTTCGACCAAGGCTACACCCTTGAAGTCTCATCCCCCGGTCTGGATCGGCCATTGACAAACTCTATGGATTTTCGGTACCGGATAGGCGAGACTGTAACGGTTGAATTTGCTGATACCACAAGGAAAGCGATAACCGCCCGTATAATATCCGCCGACGATCTGTCGGTTGGCTTTGAGAATGAGTCAGGCATGATTTCCTGTCAGATATTAGAAATCAGCCGAGCTAAAATAGTTTTTTAATGGAGAGTGATTGAATGGCATTTGATATGCTCGAGGCAATGACACTTATCGCGCGTGAGAAGAACATTGACTTTGATTCTGTCGTCGAGACGCTTGAAAGCAGTTTGCTCGCTGCGGCTAAGAAAAAATATGCGCACTCCGACAACATCTCATTTCGGTTTGATAGAAAAGCCAATGAACTGTTCATGATGGCCACCAAGAAAGTGGTGTCGAGTGTGACTGATCCGAATTTGGAAATTGGATTGAAAGATGCCAAAGAAATAGACAAGGAAGCCGAGGAGGGGGACGAGCTCGATATCTATCTTGATTACGAAGCCGAGTTTGGGCGAAATGCAATCGCTTCGGCCAAGCAGATATTGACTCAGAAAATTCGCGATGCAGAACATGAGAGAATCTACGGAGAATATATTGACAAAGTCGGAACCCTTGTATCCGGAGTTGTTCAGCATATCGAAAAGGGAAATATTATCGTCAATCTCGGACGCGGCGAGGGGTTCATGCCTATTCGCGAGCAAATACCGAGAGAAAAGTTTCGCCAAGGGGATCGTATCCGGGCATATATCCAGGACGTTCAGAAAACGCCGCGCGGCCCACAGATAACCCTCTCTCGTGTGAACAATGAATTTCTCCGCGCGCTTTTTGCGATGGAGGTGCCGGAAATTTACGAAAAGATCATTGAGCTTCGGGCTATTGCCCGCGAACCAGGTGAACGGGCAAAGATCGCGGTGTATTCATCAGATGACCGAATCGATCCGGTTGGCGCCTGCGTGGGCATCAAAGGCGTGCGTGTTCAGGCTATAGTACGCGAGCTTAATAACGAGCGAATTGATATTGTGCCATACTCATCAAATCCTGAGGTATTTGTCACACGGGCCCTCGCGCCTGCGAAAGTTACCTCAATAGAAACCTATGAACTTGAACAGAAGATGACAGTGGTCGTCGAAGACGACAAACTTTCACTTGCTATTGGTCGCAACGGCCAGAATGCCCGACTTGCCTCAAAGCTGACAGGCTGGAAAGTCAACATACTTTCTGAGTCCGAGCATAACGATGTCCGTAAACGCGAAGCTGAAATGCTTATGCCTGTGGGACAGCTTGAAGGAGTCGGCGAAAAGATCCGGGATCGATTGATCGAAGCCGATATCAGCAGCATCCAGCGTCTCGCCGCGACCCCGATTGAAACATTGGTGAAGATTGAAGGTATCGGCCAGAAGACCGCGGAAACTCTGCTTGAGCGCGCCAAGGCAACAATAGAAGAACTTGAAAAGACGCACAAGAAAATTGAAAAGGTCAAAAAGAGCGCGGAGACGCAAACAGCCAAGAGCAAGGGTGATAAAACCCTTGGCGACGATCTCTTTGAAAGTGACGCCGATCTAGAGGCAAAAGAAGACGCGAAAATGGAAGTACCCCCGCCGGCCTCGGATAATGTCGACGACGAACAGAAAAAGAGCTGATGAATAGTAATTTTAGTCTTTCTGACGGTACATCTATTTACAGTATAGAGGAGGTGATGAGCGATGGCTTCAAAACCAAAACGAATTCATGAGCTGGCGAAAGATTATAAAATATCTTCGAATGCCATGGTGACGATTCTGCGAAATTTAAAATTTGAACCAAAATCCCATATGTCATTCGCAACTCCGGAAATGATTGCTGGTGTAAACATAAAATTCGCTCAGGAGCGTCTTGTAGCGAAAAAAGAGATGGAACATAAAATTCAGGCCTCGCGTGTCAGGCCGCCATCACAGCAACAGCAGCATCATCAGCCGCCTCCGCCTACTCAATCATCACAATCTTCTGATAACACGTCGATTGGCGGTATCAAAGTCGCCAAGGTCAACACCGAAGTTACCGGTATCATGCGCAAAATCGAAAAGAAGCAGAAGAAAAAAGACCGTCGTAAGAAGAAAGACCGGCGCGAAGTAGATCAGAGCGAAGTCGCAAAAAGTTTCAAAGCGACAATGGCCACCCTTGGCGTCGCCAAGGGCAAAAAGAGATTCCGACGTGATGGAGAAGAGGGTGGTGTTGAAATTGCTGACGAAAACATAATTGAAGTCAGCGAGTATATGTCGGTCGCCGAACTCGCAAAGTTGATGGATGTGAAGGCAGTCGAAGTTGTCGGGAAACTATTCTCGATGGGCTCCATGGCAACTATCAATCAGCGGCTGGATATGGATACCATCAGCATGGTCGCCTCTGAGTTTGGTTTTCAAACCAAACAACTTGCCGAAATTGGAGAATCCTCGCGCGAAGCCGAGCGGGAAGAAGAGCTTACCGTCCGCGCACCTGTCGTGACGATTATGGGGCACGTCGATCATGGAAAAACTTCGCTACTCGATTACATCCGCAAATCGAATGTTGTCGCGGGCGAAGCCGGCGCAATTACACAGCATATCGGCGCGTATGAAGTTTCTCACGGTGATGAACGAATTGTATTTCTTGATACCCCCGGTCACGAGGCCTTTACCGCGATGCGCGCCAGAGGAACACAGCTGACCGATCTTGTCGTATTAGTTGTAGCCGCAGATGAAGGTGTTCGCCCTCAGACCGTCGAAGCTATTGACCATGCTCGAGCAGGCAGCGTGCCTATTATCGTTGCCTTGAGCAAAATTGATAAGCCGCAAGCCAATGCGGAAAATGTACGACGCCAACTTGCCGAGCTTAATCTTCTCGCTGAAGACTGGGGTGGAAAGACGATCATGGTTGAGATTTCCGCCAAATCGGGTCAGGGTGTAGATAGGCTTCTCGATATGATCCTGCTTCAAGCCGAGCTTATGGAGCTCAAGGCAGACCCATCGATTCGCGCTCAAGGTGCAATTGTCGATGCCAAGCTCGAAAGAGGACGGGGACCAGTTGCGACTGTTCTGATCCAAAGAGGTATTTGCCGAATCGGAGATCCTATCGTTGCCGGTATTTATAGTGGGCGTGTGCGAACAATTGTCAATGACAAAGACCAGTCCCTTCAGGTGGTTGGTCCTTCCACCCCAGTGCAGATAACTGGACTTTCCGGTGTTCCCCAGGCTGGCGATAGCTTCCTGGGTGTTCGCGATGATCAGGAAGCCAAAGAAATCACACTCAAACGAGGCCAGTTGAAGCGCGAATATGAGTTCCGCCGTCCTTCGGCCCCTGTATCACTGGAAAAGGTTTTCGACCGAATTCAGGAAGGGCAAATCAAGGAAGTTAAACTTATTATTAAAGGGGACGTCGATGGTTCGGTCGAAGTCCTTGCCGACACACTCGGAAAGATTTCGACAACTGAAGTTGCCACAAAAATCATTCACCGGGGGGTAGGTGCGATAACTGAATCGGACGTTCTGCTTGCTGCGGCTTCGGATGCCATTATTATCGGATTCCATGTCGCTCCCGACCCTCGCGCCCGCGAAGTTGCCCGACGCGAGAAGGTGGATATTCGCCAGTACAATATCATTTACGAAGCTGAGGACGATGTAAGAAAAGCCCTTGAGGGACTTCTATCTCCGACAGTCTCCGAGCGTTTTGTCGGTATGGCTGAAGTGCGCGACCTCTTTAAAGTGCCGAAAATCGGCGTCATCGCCGGATGCTATGTCAAAGAAGGCCGCATGAACCGCAAAGACCGTGTGCGTCTACTTCGAGATGGTAAAATTATCTATTCCGGTATGGTTGGATCGCTCAGAAGGTTCAAAGATGATGCGCGCGAAGTCAAGGAAGGCTTTGAATGCGGAATAGGGATCGAGAATTATAACGATTTGAAAGTTGGAGATATTATAGAAGCGATAGAGCTTGTCGAGACAGCTCGAACGCTTAGTTGATCTATGTTTCCGCATATTGATACATTGCAAAGCCTTTTCTTCAATATGCCGCGCGTATGTCAGTTGGCAGGTATGGGCGAGCTATCGAGTTTGCCGGATTTAATTCCACATCCTGATCTCACACCGTCTCTTACTCTAAACGGAGGCAATCATATTATGAAACAATTTCAGCGTTCAGACCGCTTAGGTGAACAGATTCGCCGGGATCTTTCAATCTTACTTGAAAACGAGTTGAAAGATTTCGGTTATGGAATGGTCACGATAACTGCTGTCCAGCTTTCCAGAGACCTTCGGCATGCCAAGGTTTCTTATTCGTTTTTGGGAAGCGAAGAGTCGCGTATTTTAATTGATAATTTCTTTTTTCGCGAAGCTCGCAGGCTCCGGGGCCAAATCGGAAAGAATCTGAGCATCCGCCACATTCCCGAACTCCTCTTCAAATTCGATCCTTCGACAGAGGCCGGTTTAAAAATTGAACGGTTATTGAATGAAGTTAATGACAAACGTAAACCCTGAAGCACTCATATCGGAAGCCGTCGCCAAGATCGATGAAATCCATGATCGCATTGCCAGCGCATCGACGGTTTTGGTCGTCTCCCATATTGACCCCGACGGTGACGCGCTTGGGACGCAACTGGCTTGTGGTCATTATCTGACCGAAATTGGCAAGACCGTCGTCATGACGCATGATTCCAATATTCCAGTGAAATATCACTTTTTGCCGGAAATCGAAAAGATAGTTCGGGCCGACACATTGGACAAAACACAACGTTTTGATGTCGCATTAGTTCTTGAATGTCCGGTCATTGACCGAGCCGGGAATAGCGCACACTATCTCGCTCAGTCAGACACTATCATAAATATAGATCACCATCGAGACAATAACCATTACGGCCACATTAATTGGCTGGATGTCTCTGCATCGTCAGTCGGGCAGATGATGTTTGAATATTTTGCGCAGACTGGCTATCGGATTCCGCAATCTGTGGCCGAGCATCTCTATACTGCCGTTTTGACAGATTCCGGCCGTTTTCGCTATGGCACAACTTCGGCACGAACATTTGAAGTTGCCGCTGAACTTGTACGATGCGGTGCGAATCCAAGACATATTTGTGACCAGATATACTATAACACCCCCCAGTCATGGACAAAGCTCCTCGCCGTGGTTCTGCAGAGCCTCGAATTTCATGCCCAGGGAAAGGCATGCTTTCTCAGCCTGACAAAAGAAATGCTCAAAAAAAACGGGGCACAGGAGTCTGAGTCTGACGGCCTTGTGGATTACACACTCTATTCTCAGGGAGTCGAAGCTGGCGCGCTTTTCAAAGAGGTAGACAAATCCCATACCAAGGTGTCTCTGAGAACAAAAGATCATGTCAATGCCTCAATTATAGCTGCAATTTATGGCGGAGGGGGGCATTTCAATGCCGCCGGTTGCCTTCTCCCGAAATCGATAGAAGAAGCAAAATTGGAAATCCTCACTCACCTTCAGGAGCAATTCAGCCCTCATGAGTGAGCAATACGACGGAGTGCTTCTTCTTAATAAGCTGCGTGGAATCTCAAGCCACGATGCGGTGGTGATGGTTCGACGCGCAATAAAACAGAGATCAATCGGTCACACTGGCACATTGGATCCCCTGGCAGAGGGCCTTCTTGTTCTTTGCTTGGGTCGTTCGACCCGTCTGAGCCAATTCATTTCAGACTGCGATAAGTGTTATGAGGCCGAAATAACCTTGGGTATCCGATCAGAAACAGGCGACGCAGAAGGTGTTTCTCCCAATGAAACATCACTGGATATTTCACATATTACACCATACCAAATAAGCGAAGTATTAGGGTCGTTTAGAGGCGAGATCACGCAGCAGGTTCCTCTTTACTCGGCAGTCAGAGTCGACGGGGAACGGCTTTACAAGTCGGCCAGACGGGGCGAAACGGTCGAAAGGCCGTCTCGGCAGGTCTGTATTCACAAGCTTCAGCTTCTGGGACACGAAGAGAATCGTCTTTTTATTTTCGTAAGGTGCTCAAAGGGGACATATATCCGATCGTTGGCAGTGGATATTGGTGAAAAGCTCGGATGTGGCGCATATCTCTCAGGCCTAAAACGCAGTCATGTGGGAATGCTTTCCCTCTCGAAATCGGTGAATCTTTCAGAAATTAGAGCCCTCCATCAGGATAAGTTACTCCAAGGTCGACTTCTGTCTGCAGAAGATGTTCTGCATTTCGGCGCAATTACAATCCATGACACGTTTCTCTCCCGTGTGGCGAACGGCGTGGTGCCTCTGCCCCAGGACATAGCCGAAATAAATTGCGTATTCAGTACCGGCGAACGAATACTGCTTCAGAGCCAGTCCGGAAAGGCTTTGGCTGTGGCCAAAGCCAACTATTCGTCAGAGGACTTGATGCGCCTGCCTGGCACGACAAACGCCATCCTCAGCTACGAGCGGGTGCTATCATGAGCTTGAAAGTCGTCCACGGCTTGAATAATATCGGCAAAAGCAAAAAACATGGCTCGGTTGTGACGATTGGCGTATTTGATGGAGTCCACGGAGGACATCAGGCCATCCTCAACCGGCTTAGGGAATCCGAGCAAAGTGAAGATCTTGAGTCGGTTGTACTGACATTTTTAAATCACCCTTTGGAGCTTCTTGTCCCGGACAAAGCGCCTCGCCTCTTGACTTCTCCAACAGAAAAAGAGAACTTTATGGGTGATTCTGTTTCCGGACGCATGATTGTAATAGAGTTTACCGAAACTGTGAAGAATTTGACACATGAAGATTTTGCTCGGGAGATATTGGTCGCTCAGCTCAAGACCAAACGCCTGATTGTTGGATTCAATCACTTCATTGGAAGGAACAGAGGGGGCACGATTCCGGAGATGCAGAGACTTGGCCGGGAGTTTGGCTTCGAAGTTGAGGTCGTAGAGCCTGTCCTGTTTAGCGGCAAACCTATTTCTTCCTCTCGGATTCGCTCGTCGCTTATGGATGGTCATCTGGAAGACGCTTTGACAATGCTTGGCCATCCCTATGCCATCACCGGCGCCGTCGAGCGAGGAATTGGGATGGGACGAAAGTTGGGATACCCGACGGCAAATGTCCGCTGTCATGATCGGAAACTACTGCCCAAAGAAGGCGTGTATGCATGCAAAGCCCTTGTTGAAGGGGAGGAAAAGCACGGAATGCTCTTTATCGGGCAAAATCATTTAAATCCCGTCTCCGGAGTGACGGTTGAAGCAAATCTTTTTGATTTTGATAAGGACATATATTATTCCATAATTACTGTCTGTCCCATGTATTATATTCGGGAGAGCCGTAAATTCGAGTCCACCGAAGCTCTGATTGCTCAAATTGAATTAGATAAGAAACATGTTTTGGAAATAATAAGTAAAGGAGAAACGACATGCCAGTAACAAAGGAGCGCAAAGCTGCGCTTATGGCAGAACACCGTTTGCACGAGAAAGATACCGGATCACCCGAAGTGCAAATTTCCCTGCTGACTGAACGGATAAATCATTTAACGGGTCACATGCAGGTACATAAGAAGGATTTTCACAGCCGCCATGGGCTGCTCAAGCTGGTCGGTCAAAGACGCCGCCTGCTTGATTATCTTAAGAGCCGCGATATCGAAAGTTATCGCGATATGCTGGTTCAGTTGGGGCTACGTCGCTAAATAGAAAAGGAAGTTGTGAATGGTTCATACTGTAGAATTTGATCTCGGTGGACGCCGCATGATCATCGAAACCGGCCGAATTGCCAAACAGGCAAACGGTGCGGTAACTGTCCGGTACGGAGACTCAATGGTAGTTGCCACTGTCTGCTCCGGAACAGAGCCGAAAGAGGGATTTGACTTTTTCCCTCTTACTGTTGAATACAAAGAAAAATCGTATGCCGCCGGAAAGATTCCGGGCGGGTTCTTCAAACGAGAAGGACGTCCCACCGAAAAGGAAATCCTCTCCTCGCGTATTATCGACCGGCCCATACGGCCGCTCTTTCCTGATGATTTTCTTGGAGAGACACAGTGCATCAGTTATGTCGTTTCTCACGATCAGAAGAATGACACCGATATCCTTGCGCTGATAGGCACCGCCGCAGCAATCGCAGTTTCCGATGTCCCCGCATTGAAAACGATCGCTGGCTGCAGAGTCGGCAAAATCGATGGCGAATTTGTTGTCAATCCGACAATTCAGCAAATGGAAGAGAGCGATATTTCAATCACTATGGCTGGCTCGGCGAACGACATCACGATGGTTGAAGGCGGCGGTCATGAGATATCAGAAGAGGATATCATCAATGCGCTTCTGTTTGGGCATGAGCATATCAAAACCATAGTTGCCAAAATCGATGAGCTTCGTTCAAAAGCCGGCAAGCCGAAATTTACCTACACTCCTGTTGCTACAAATCCTGAGCTGACAGCCAAAGTGACTTCGCTCGTCGGAAATGAGTATGACAACCTCAATAAAATCTCTGATAAGGACACGCGTCGGACGAAAAAGAAAGAGTTCGATAAATCAATTGTTACAAAACTGAAAGATGAGTTCCCCGACATGGGTAGCAAGGCGAAGACAATTCTTCATGATCTTGATTCTCTTTCCATGCGTAATATGATTCTCAAAGACAATGTGAGAATCGACGGTCGCAAGCCCGATGACATTCGTGAGATTAGCTGCGAGACCGGTGTTCTTCCTCGCGCCCACGGCTCTTCGCTTTTCACCCGCGGTCAAACGCAGGCACTTGTTGCTGTGACCTTGGGAACAAAGGTTGACGAGCAACGGCTTGATGAACTCGAGGGTGAATCGACCAAAAGCTACATGCTCCACTACAATTTCCCGCCGTTCAGCACCGGAGAAACCAAACCGCTTCGCGGCACAAGCCGCAGAGAAATCGGCCATGGCGCACTTGCCGAGCGCGCCTTGATTCCTGTGATACCCAGCGAGACGAACTTTCCGTATACGGTTCGCGTTGTCTCGGATATCATGGAATCCAATGGTTCATCCTCCATGGCTACGGTATGCGGCGGCTCGCTCTCAATGATGGATGCGGGTATTCCCATCAAGACTGCGGTTGCCGGTATTGCAATGGGTCTGATCAAAGGTGATGGCAAAGTCGCCATTCTGACCGACATCCTCGGCGATGAGGATCATTTTGGCGATATGGACTTCAAAGTTGCCGGAACGGCTAATGGTGTGACTGCAATCCAGATGGATATTAAAATCGACGGGCTGGATATTGAAACAATGCGAGTTGCGCTCGACAAGGCACGCACGGCGAGACTGAAGATACTTGAAGTCATGAATGCCGCTCTACCGAAACATCGCGATCAACTCTCAGAGTTTGCCCCAAGGATTATCACCGTCAAAATTAATCCTTCCAAGATTGGCGAGTTGATTGGCCCTGGCGGCAAAATCATTCGTGGAATTGTCGAGGAAACGGGCGCGAAAATTGACATCAATGATGACGGCACAGTGCTTATTGCATCAGTCGATGCCGATGCCGGACGCGCGGCTCTTGCCCGTGTGATGGAGATTACCGCCGAAGCTGAAATGGGACGCGTTTACAATGGCACAGTCCGCCGTGTGGCAGATTTCGGCGCCTTTGTGGAGATATTCCCAGGAACAGATGGCTTGGTTCATATTTCAGAGCTGGATGTGAAGCGTGTGGGCAGGGTAGAAGACGTTGTCAAGGTCGGGGATAGAATCGATGTAAAAGTAATAAACATCGACAATGATGGTAAAATCCGACTTTCACGAAGAGCCCTCCTTGTCGAGCAACAGCAATAAAAGTGGGAATCAGATATGGCGATTAGAACAGCCGCTATTGGTGGCGGTCTCTTTCAAAAGACGACATTAAGTGATGGATTGCGTATAGTCACAGAGGAAATCCCCTCCGTTCGGTCGATTTCAATTGGCGTGTGGGTAGAGGTGGGTTCTCGAAACGAGACTCGTGAAGAAAACGGGATATCTCATTTTATCGAGCATATGCTCTTTAAAGGAACCAAAAGGCGCACCGCCAAACAGATTGCCTATTCGCTTGAATCCATTGGCGGCGGACTGAACGCCTTCACCTCTCGCGAGCAGACGTGCTATACCGCTCGTGTGCTTGATGAATATCTCGACGAGGCCATTGATGTCCTCGCTGATATCACCTGCTGCTCGACCTATACCAAGATCAATTTGGACCGTGAGCGTTTGGTCATTTGCGAAGAGATAAAAGAATCAATCGACAATCCATCGGACCAGATCCATGACCTATTTGCCAAGACATATTGGGGGGACCATCCCCTTGGAGCTCCGATTCTCGGCCCCAAGGAAAACATAATGAGCTTCAATCGTGCGACTATGCTTGAATATGTTCAGCGCCACTATCGTTCGGGCTCAATTGTTGTCGCAGCCAGCGGTTCGATTTCTCATCGCCGGCTCGTGAAATTGGTTCGGGATAAATTCAGCTTTCCCATGGGTGTTGCGGCAGCGCCGGTAGCCGCAAAAAGATCTCTTGAGAAAAATATCAGCATAACCTCAAGCACAAACAACCAGACCCATTTTTGTCTTGGATTTCCGGGCGTAAGCTATGGATCAAAAGACCGCATGACGGCGCTTGCGTTAAATGCCTATCTTGGCGGCGGAATGTCCTCAGTTCTTTTTCAGAAAGTCCGTGAGGAAAAGGGATTGGCATATTCTGTCTATACTTTTCATGATTTCCAACGAGATACGGGAATCTTCGGCGCTTACCTCGGTACTGACGTCGACCACTTGCAACAAGCAAGCGACATCGTTCTGGCCGAATGTCGGCGCATGAAACGCACCAAGCTTACGGCTGAAAAGCTCGACCCTGTAAAAGCGCAGATTAAAGGTCAATTGACGCTGTCACTGGAATCAACCTCAAACCGCATGAACCGAATCGCCCGCCTCGAACTTCTCTTGGGACGCTTCCAACCCTTATCTGAGACACTCAAAGAGATCGATCGTGTGACCCCGAGTCAGGTACTTGAATTGGCCAACCGACTTTTTGACGATTCTAAAATGGCCGTCGCGGTGCTTGGCCCGGCCGACAAACAGGCGCTTGCCCACGTCGCTTAAGCAAACGAAGCGCTGCAAGTATGCCGCATGTACTGGCCTTTCATAAGCTGATTCCGTCGTTCAGCTATGGAGTCACCAATTTCTCACCGAAGCGGCTTATAAAATTATTGAGCACATTGCGGAGCGAAGGATGGATCTTCGCTTCTTTATTTCAGGCCCACAATACGGCAAAAATCAATGAGATTGCGCTGACTTTCGATGATGGCTATGCTCATCTTCAAGACATTCTGCCGACGTTTATAGAGGAATTCGGAATCAGACCGACTATATTCATCCCCACTGCGCTGATTGGAAAGAGCAACCGTTGGGATTACAGCTTTCATTTCGCGCCCACCCCGCACCTCGGAAAAGAAGCGATTATGACGCTGAGTTCTCAAGGTGTCAATTTTGGCTCTCACGGGCATACTCACTGTGACCTCAGAACTCTCTCTAACGACAGGCTTCGAGACGAGCTGTACTGTTCAAAAGCAATACTTGAGGATATTACCGGCCGGGAGGTCCAAACTATCAGTTATCCATTTGGTCGATTTGATAGTCGGGTGCTCGAATTTGTTGAAGAAGCTAGTTTTACGAGCGGTTTCGGAATGCAATTTCCGATGAGTAACGATACCTCACTATCCAGAGGGCGATTTCCGATTTATAGCTACGACACCAATTACACGATTGATTGCAAATTCGGGGACGGCTTGCCATATCATCTGGAACGAGCAAAGGCGCTGGTGACGAACAAACTCTCCGGCGGAACAATTTTATTACACCGTCTGCGTGGATTCAAGCCGATCGATTGACACGCCAAACTTCTTGCCTGTCCTGCAAATTTTCTTTACTATAATTCCAGTTATGGAAACTCCAAAAGAACAGCCACAGACCGAAAAACCCGCCCGGAAATACGATTTTGAATCAATCGAAGCCAAATGGCAAACGTATTGGGAAGAGAATCGGACATTCCAAGCGCCAGAAATCGCCCGACCGGCTGAGAAGTTTTATATGCTGGTCATGTGGCCCTATCCGTCGGGTGACATCCATATGGGTCATTTCCGCAATTATATAATCGGCGATGCTGTCGCTCGAAGGCAAATGATGCTTGGCAAAGATGTTCTTCACCCGCTTGGCTGGGATGCCTTTGGACTTCCTGCAGAACGGGCGGCAATTCAGCGCAACATTCATCCTGCGGATTGGACGTACAGCAACATTAAAGTGTCGCGAGATACCCTCAAAAAAGTGGGAATATCATACGACTGGTCGCGGGAAGTAGCCTCTTGCGACCCGGAGTACTATAAATGGACGCAGTGGATCTTCATTCAGCTCTTTAAAAAGGGATTGGCTTACAGAAAGCGCGGTTTTGTCAATTGGTGTCCCGAAGACAAGACCGTGCTTGCTAATGAGCAAGTTAAAGACGGCAAATGCGAGCGTTGCGGAAGTCTTGTCGAAAAGAAGGTCCAGATTCAGTGGTATTTCAAAATAACCGAGTATGCTGACAGGCTTATTGATGATTTGGACACACTGCCCGGTTGGCCTGAAAATGTGAAAACTATGCAGCGGGAATGGATTGGACGGTCGCACGGACTTGAAATCGATTTTAAAGTTGAATCAACAGGGGAGAAGATACCAATCTTTACAACCCGCCCGGATACGGTATATGGAGTTACATATCTGGCAATTGCGCCGGAGTCTGAGAGTTTGTCCCGCATGCAATTAGCCGGTGAATATAAAGTATTAGTTGAAGATTATATCAAAAAGTCGGCTGGCCGAACTGATATCGAACGCGTTGCTGCCAACAGGGAAAAGGACGGAGTATTTACCGGGCTGTATGCGGTCAATCCATTCAGCGGAGAGAAAATCCCGATTTGGGTTGCCGATTATGTTCTGGCCGGTTACGGAACCGGCGCAGTCATGGCTGTTCCGGCGCATGACGAACGGGATTTCTCATTTGCAACAAAGTACAATCTTGGGATTAAAGTAGTACTTCAAGGTCCAGCATCTACTGGAGAAAGTCTCGAATCGCCATCAACGGTTTTTACCGATTATGGTGCAATGGTCAATTCCGGCAACTTTAACCGATTGTCCGGCGAGACAGCTATAGCGGCGGTAAATAGCTTTGCCGAGTCCAAAGTTATCGGGCGGATTAGGGTTAATTATAAGCTAAAAGACTGGTCGGTTTCACGCCAGCGTTACTGGGGTTGCCCGATACCAATAATTCACTGCCCAAAATGCGGAGAGATTCCCGTTCCAGATGACCAGCTTCCCGTGATTCTTCCCAAAGTGGATAACTTCATGCCAAAAGGACGCTCGCCGCTTGCCGATGTCCCGGAGTATATAAATACAACGTGCCCCAAATGCGGTGGCCCGGCTGAACGGGACTCGGACACGATGGACACATTCACCTGTTCGTCCTGGTATCATCTTCGTTATATGGATCCCAATAACGATAAATCTCCGGTAAATGCCGAAAAAGCCAAATCGTGGATGCCTATTGATCTCTATGTGGGTGGGATTACTCATGCAACTGGCCATCTCATCTATTTCCGCTTTTTCACCAAGTTTCTGCATGATCTCGGTCTTTTGAGCTTTTCTGAGCCTGCCACACGCTTTTTTAACCATGGAATGGTTGCCGACTCAAAAGGTGAGGTCATGTCTAAATCAAAAGGGAATGTCGTTTCTCCGATTGCGCTTATGGAGTCGCGCGGGGTCGATATTACGAGGCTCGGAATGTTTTTCACTGCTCCGTCGGAGATGCCTGTGTTGTGGAGCAGTGATTCGTTGACTGGTGTAGAGAAGTTTGTGCTCTCGAAGTTTTATCCACTGAAGGATATGTATCGCCGGAGTAATCCGGACTTAAAGCAACGCTTTAATCTCGCGGATTTGAGCGAAGCCGAGAAAGAAATCTATATCAGGCTTAATCAGACTATTAAAAAAATTACCGATGATTCTGAACGTCTGCAGTTTAACACCGTCGTCTCGGCCCTTATGGAGCTGATTCGTGACTACGATCCAAATGTTATTCCAACCGACAAGTTGAATGACTCGGTTATCCTAAAAGCCGTTCAACTCATAGCGCCGCTTGCGCCCCATATGGCGGAAGAGATGTGGGCATCGTTTGGCTTTACCACTTCAATTTTCAAATCGAACTGGCCTGTGGCTGACCAGAATGCAAGTGTAGGTGAGACGATTGTCATAGCGATTCAAGTGAATGGGAAGCTCCGCGATTCAGTGACCGTACCCACAAACGCCGGCCAGGAATTGATAGAACAGGTTGCTATGGCCACAGAAAAGGTGAAGAGTCAGACCTTAGGCAAGGAAATCATCCGCAAAATCTATGTCCCAAGTAGGCTACTAAACATAGTTGTGAAGTGACAAGCAACATGATATTAGAGGCATTTCTGTATAGTTGACGCATTAGTTAACATAATATATCTTATGGGACGTTACTCCTTTAAATATGCTTAGATTCTGAGGGCAGTTAGACCCTCTTCGGTTCGCAACGATCTGTTGTTCTCAGCGGTGGGTTACCGCATGGGGCGCCTTACAGGCTGCCTATTATGGGTTAGGTGAAAGAATAAACATATCTCAAACACTCTGGCGTGATGAGACATTGGTTTACGACTGGATGGAAATTATATCTTGAGAAGATTCAGGACTATTTAAAGCCCCATTCCGCAAGCTTACGAGCCTCGCGGAACCTGAGCTTATCGCCCGGGACACCTAACACAACAAGCGAGAGCTTCTCCCCTTTACTGTTCTGAACAATAGTCGCCAGGCAGTGCTGGGCTTCGTTGATGTAGCCGGTCTTTCCCGCAAGAACTTTCATCTTGGACAGGGTCAGGCGATTTGTATTAGTGAGGGTCATGAAGCGATTCTTGCGGTTAAGCAGACGAATCTTGCTCGACTTGCTCGAAGTGATCGATGTGATGAGTTTGTATTTGGAAGCATGATAGAGAATCATTGCCACTTCGTGGGCTGTAGACACATTCCTTGAATCAAGTCCAGTAGGCTCAAAAAACAGAGAATGGGTCAGTCCAAGCTCTTTGGCCTTCTTGTTCATTTCAATCGCGAAGGCATCGATTGAGCCGCATGTGGCTCGGGCAAGAACACGGGTCGCCCGGTTATCAGAGACCAGAAGCGAGGCGTTGAGGAAATCTCTCAAGGTGAGCTTGGTGCCGACGGGCAATCTTGAACGCGACGATCGGCGAGCATCTTCTTTTGTGATAACCTCAGTGAGCGCGAGGTCGGTGCCTTTATCGAGAATTACCATCGCAGAGAGGAGCTTTGAGATCGAAGCAATTGGCCTAGTTTCCTCGGCACCTTTGGCGTAGAGCACATTACCAGTGTTCCAGTCCACAAGTATCGCTGATTTGCTATTTACTTTTGGAGCAAATTTATCAAGTTTGCAGGCCGTGTCGAAGCTCAGTTTATAGCTGGCAAGCGTGTCAGCTGTCTCCGATGCCTGCAATTGGCCGCCGTCGAGTTCTACAAAGTACGTTCCGCCGGCCATGAAGAGTGTAAAGCAACACGATAAAAGCAGAAGTTTGAGATATGAGAGCGGTCGGATAAATGAAATATGCATAGGTTTAATACTTAACCCACTTTACAAGTTCAGGAAGCGTTGGGCGCTTGCCGTACATGAGAATCCCGACGCGGAATATTCGGGAAGTGAGCCATACAATAACCATAGAGGTGAGAATAACTAAGATCAGGCCTAAGAGGGCCTCCCCTACAATTCCTGAAAAGAGCGAGTATTCAGTGACAGTCGGCGCAATAAATATAATCCGCATAATCATCATTGTTGGTGTGAAAAAGGGAATGAAAGCAAGTGTCATCGCGAGTACCGAATGCGGCTCCTGAATTACGGCTATTGCTACCATCATCGGCAGAATCAACGACATTGTTATAGGGAAAATGAAGTTCTGCGCTTCCTTTTCGGTGTTAACTATCGACCCTATTAGGGCAAATATCGATGAATACATGATATAGCCGGTAATCAGAAACGCGACAAAGAAGAATATTATTACAGGATTAAACAACAATCGGTCTATTGAAGAGTCGATATTGAGTCCCAACATTCCACGGGAGACGAATAAAAGAGCTCCGAGAGAAACCCAGACGAGCACTTGTGTAAAGGCCGCCGCGCCAAGTCCCATCAATTTGCCAAACATCAGTTGAAATGGGCTGACCGATGAGATAAGAACTTCCATAATTCTCGAATTCTTCTCTTCGATGACCGAGCGCATGACCATCTGGCCGTAGGTGATAATCATGGTGAAGGTCAGCATAACAAAAACAATCGCGCCCATGTATTTGACAAAAAATGGAATGGATTCTCCCTGAGTGTCCTGCAGGCCAAGTTCAAGTTGACGAGTCAAGTGGAGCACTGAATCGACAGGCATGTTGACATTTGACTCAGAGAGTCGTTTGGATGAGAGGATGTCTGTGAGGACGCGCTCGAATCGGTTGAGGCTTTTTATTTTATCGCTGTTGGTAACTAAGAACACGTTACTATCATTGAGGTGAGCGTCAGGTCGGACAACCAGAAGATACAAGATATTCTTCTCGTTAATCTCTGCATCGAGAGAATCACGAAGCCTTTGGTATTCCTCGCTGTCACCCGATTCAAGGGTGAATATATTTGTGACTGAATAGTAGGCCCCGACAGAATCCTCGAGCTTATATTCATTAAGTCCTTCGCTAAAGGCCTTCCCTACGCCTTGGCCACCTTGATCAATGATAGCCAATTTTTCGCTCTCAGTGGCTTTAGTGTCAGCCAGGAGAGTTGGCAATATTGTGAATGTCGCCATGAGAAGGGGCGTGAGGAAGATTCCGACAATAAAGCTCTTCTTGCGGACTACTTGTCCGTATTCGCTTTTGAAGATTATCCAAAACTTAGACATTCGCTTCTACCGCATCCTGAGTCATCTCGGCTGGATTGACTTTGGCCATGTCGATGAAAATATCATAGAGAGACGGTTCAACGACTTCAAACCGGTAGAGATTGACTCGTTCGATAAGTGAGCGAAGAATGACCTGTGTGTCGGCTCCTTCGACCAGTTTGAGTTCGTGATACGTGCCGAACTCCATCACTGATTTTACTCCCGGCAAAGTACGGATAAATGAACCATCTCCGTCAATAACGATTTGCACTGAGTTTTTCCCGAATCGGGCTTTCACCTCAGCCATTGTTCCATCAATGACTTTGTTCCCACCCGATATCATACAAATATGGTCGCACAGCTTCTCGGCCTGCTCCATAACATGGGTCGAGAACAAGATGGTCTTTCCTGAGCGTTTCAAGTCCTGAACGACACCTTTCATAAGCTCCATATTGACGGGATCAAGTCCGGAGAATAATTCATCGAGAATAATAATATCGGGATCGTGAAGGATCGTGGTGATAAACTGCAGTTTCTGTTGCATTCCCTTGGAAAGCTCTTCAACTTTCTTGAGGCGGTAATCAGACAGTCCCATCCGCTCAAGCCAAGGAGCAATACGAGTTTGAGCGACAGCTCGAGGACAGTCTTTGAGTTGGGCCATATAGAGAATAATTTCTTCAAGGGTCATCTTTTTATAGAGGCCCCGTTCTTCGGGAAGGTAGCCCACGCGATTTTTAAAGGATTCATCTATCTTACGTCCCTCAAAGAGAACCGAACCGGAATCCGGAGCGGTAATATTCATGACCATCCGAATTGTGGTTGTCTTTCCTGCGCCGTTTGGGCCAATGATTCCCAAAATCACGCCTTTTGGGACTTGCAGAGAGAGATCGTTCACGGCGACCTTTTCGTCGTAAACCTTACGAACGTTTTCGAGAGATAGGTATGTCATTTCGGCCTTTCAGAGATCATTGAATACAGATACCAATATAAGGTAGTCGTCGTCAACCAAAACATTTATTCTCAAAGATATTTTGTCATTTCGACAAATTGGCGGGCGTTTGAGACAGCTTTCCCCTGATGGCAGTTATTGAATAGAACATAGACTTTGTTCACCTTGGCGGTGAGTCTCTTGACTTTAGCGTTCCACTCCTGAAGCTCGTCATTTGAATACAGGTAATCATAACGAAGACTTCCCCCGGTCCACCAGCTTTCTGCATTGCGTCCATGGAGTCTGATATAGCCGGTCTCTGTGGTTGCAAAAACGTCAGGTTTGAGCAATCCGTCAAGCTGAGGTTCATCGACGCAGACATATCCTACGCCTTCTCCCTTTAATCTCTCATACATTGTCCGGTTTACCCAGCTATTATGTCTGAATTCGACGAAGAGAGGAACATTAGGAAAGGCCTCCCTGCAAATAGAGGTATAGTCGAGATTATCGGCGCTGTATTTGAATGAATACGGGAACTGCGCCAAGAGTCCAGAGAGCTTCCCTGCTTCTACAAGCGGCAATATCGCTTCGCTGAAAGATTTCCGGTCGGTTTCAAGGTCAGATCTTCGATGGGTAAACGACTGGTGAAGCTTGGCAAGAGAATCAAAACCATCAGGGGCTTTCTTTATCAGATTTGCCATCACGCGCGGATGCGGGATTCCGTAGTAGGTTGAGTTTATTTCGACAGTGGGAAAATGTTGAACATAGTAATCAAGCATTTTCCCCTTATCGATTTTATCAGGATAGAAGCTTCCGCGCCAGTCTTCGAAGCTGTAGCCTGAGGTTCCGATTTGGACAGAGCCAATTGGCCGGTCGGCTTTAGGCTGCGAATCACTCGTATTATTAGTTTGAATCTTATCCGGCATAGTTTGCACGGTCTATGCAACGTCATAAGTATGAGGTTGTTTCGGCATAACTTCGATATTCAGTCGGTTTTTTTGATTTGTTTTGGCCGCTGAAAGCGGACTTTTCCGCACGCTTTACAGACCCATTTGCGCTGTTTGTGGAAGCTACGCTTCATCTCGTTCATTGCCACTTTGCATCGCGGGCAGGTCATCCGACTAAATGGAGAAAGTCCGTCAAGAGAAATTCCATGCGCCCTATGAATGTAGACATTCGGGACATGACGGTATATCCGAAAGTCGCCCCAAAGAAAATCATTAGGAAATAAATCCCGACTTTGGCTGATTTGCCTAAGACCCCGCTGTGTTCGCGGCTGAAATAAAAATAGGATAGTGTGGCTAACACTCCAATCAGAACAACAATTGCGTTATAATCAGGAATTCCCGACGGGCTCCATAGCGGGGCAACTGTTGCAGAGATTTGAGACATGGTGCGGGCCTGAAGCATCGCAGGTATGGCCACACCTGCCCCGGAGCCGATCAGAATGGCAATAGGAATTCGGGACAGACTCGCGGTTTTTTTATTAAAACGGAGGAACATGAGTCCTCCAAGCACAAGCGGGATTAACAACATGAGCCGGCCCTCGTTAAGGAGAGGATCAAAAAGCAGGTCCATGAGCGTGTTTGTCCATGTAATGACTAAAAAGTAGCCAATCGAGACGCCTATAAGAAGCGACTCGGCAAATTTATAGATCGGGTTATCCCCGTACAAAAATGTTAGAATTGCCAGAGTCAGCAGGCCAGCGACAAGTGTTCCCCAGTCCATCAGCTTCGACCTCCCACCCGACGGGATTTGAAATAGAGGATATTTCCGATAATGATCATGGCTATGATGTATAGGTGAGAGATCGACTGAGCGACCATTCCTCGCACCCCTCCCCCTTTTGTCCCAAGCAAAGTCTCGTATTCAGCCGCGCCACGGAGTCCTCCGAGCAAGGCGGTGAGCTGTCCGGAAGACAAATACGGGTCATAGGTTGTGACCATTGCGGCTGTGACTACACCAAGTATGGGTACGTTGAAGCGGGCTTTGCCGTATTCTATCCACTGCACAGTCAGAGAGCCATCGGCAATTGATATTACCCCCGCAACATCACTATAGTCCTTCACACTATCAAGCAGGGGAAGTTCAGCATAGTGAGTACCCATATAATCCTGGGGATATGTTGCGGCAATAGATTCGCCCATGGATAGTATAGCCGCAATCTGCTGCGATTTGAATCCCAGGAATACATAATCCTGTCCGTAGACTTTTTTGTATTCTTCGGCTGTGCGTGAAATTATCTGGTAGCCAATGGCGGTTCCTTCGGCCAAAAGAGAAACACCGATAAGTCTCTGCCCTTTGCTGAACAGATGCCTCAATATCGCAAGTGAGAGTGGATTGATTTCGGGTAAAGCAGACGCCTCATGATCAAATGAGACTATCAGTGTGGATGCTGGCGGCAGGGAGTCGATGTAATCATACAGTTTCTGCGTCTCTGGCGAGACGGCAACCCCGGGGGAAATATTGAGAAGCATGGTTATTAAGACAACAAGAAATAGACCAAGGAAGGCATAGTGCCGGGTTTCGAGCTTTTTCATCTCTCCCCTCCCAGCCATGTGCGTTCAATTCCTAATATAACGCGCAGGGATGTTGTCAGAGATCCGAGTCCGATACCGATAAGAATGGCGCGACGGGCTGCCATTGATGGATACGAGCGAATCCAATCGGAGAATTCTGACAATGGCGCGAAGGTTGAGTCGCCTAAATACGAGCGACTAAAGAGAATCAGTGCGGCAGAAAAAAGAAGAATCGCGGCAGGCAGAGATCGCGCCCGAAAGCCTCTGAGCGAGGCCGAAGCCACAAAAAAAGCGAGGAGCGCAAATACAGTGGATTGAAGAGGCGCCTGAACATTGTCAAATATCCAGACAAATGGCGTGCCGCCGCGGATACCCCAAATAAGAGCCAGAACGGGCATGAGAACCACACCGGACAAGGAGATAATTTTATAAAAGCGGTCTTCTCCCCGCTCAATACCGCGGAGCTGGCCGAGCATGAAGCTCAATACACCAACGATAAGTGTGAAGGCGAAAATAATCTGCCAGTATTCCACGAGAATTGTCTGGCTAATTGCTTGCGCGGTTGGATGGCGGCTAAAAAATAATGCGAGCATCAGGATGCCGACCACAGAGCAGATTATTTGCGGAATTTTACGGCGCATCAGATTTTCCACCAGTTCGAAGTCGGGGAGAACGAAGCCGAAATCATCGCGACAACCAGAAGCGCGGCCAGAATCACTTTGAGAATGTCCTGCGCTCTCACTGATGCCAGGATTGATCGATCGTTTGAAAGATAGCCGGAAGCGGCAAATAGCTCCTCGCCTATCAATGTGTAGTCACAGGCCACGATAAAAAAGGCCAATTGGATTGTTGAATCTGTGCCGGCTATTTGAATGGCACCGACGCTGTTGCCGGTCTCGGCCATTATAAGGGACTCGGCTTCGAATGTGCCAAGAAGGAATATCGAGGCTGGCTTAGTGCGGCTGATTATACCTTCGACAGCCGCAGCATAGCCGAATTGCGACGATGATACATAACGGATGTTGTTCTCCTTGAACCTTTCCGGCACTCCGGCTCGAATGTAACTTTCCCTGACAACCTCCTGGGCGACTGTCATAATAACCGGGTCATGGGTTGGAAATATAAGCTCACAATCATAGACGGCGGTTTTCTCGGCGACGCTTGAGAGGATATTCAGCGATGCGATCGTTGTTGGTCTTTGGATATCTCCGCCCCAACCGGGGGTAAATAGAATCGGACGTGCCATTTCTGTGGCGCGGCCAATAGCCTCCTCAACGGCTTTCAGACCGGGGATTTGACGGATTGTGAATCGGTCACGGCTTTTAGAGTGATAAGTCGTATAAAGCACAATCGCGACAGAAACCACCGTTGCGATAAGGATTGGAAGTTTTGTTATATCAAACCATTCAGACATGCGAGCCCAAATAAACTCTAAATTGTTTGATGCCTGTAGTTTGCTTTGAAGACATATACATATAAACTATCTGCTCTATCCGCCGAATCAACTAATTTTTATTTGACCAAGAGTCTCACCAGAATATATTCTACTTTATGATTAAAAGAATCACCATGGAATCTGCGTTGTTTCTGGCAGCGTTTATCACCTTTAGCATCACTAATACTGCTCAGGCAAAAACAACACTGCAATGGTGGCAATTTTGGACTGATCCTGATATAAAACCGGCGATACAGGAGATGGTGAGCGATTTTGAACGTGAGAATCCAGACATCCAAATAAATATCACTGATTTGACCTGGGCCAATGGACAGGAAAAGATTGCGATAGCCTTTGCATCGAAAACCGGGCCTGACATTGTAGAGCTTGGTTCTGACTGGATAGCGAAATTTGCCGATGCTGGTCAACTGGCTGAGATGGGACAGTTTATCGCCGCCGACAGCAACAAATTCCAGGGCTGGGGTCTCGCAACATATAAGAACACTGTCTACGCAAGACCTTGGATCCTCGGCACGCGGGTAATTTTTGGAAACCGCGACCTTTTAGCCAAAGCTGGCTATGGAGAGGATTTTGTTCCGGTGACTTTAATTCAGCTCGGCGAATCCGCGTTTAAGATCGACCAGCTTTCCAAGGAAATATACGGATGGGGTTCAAATACGGCCGAGAAGCACCGACTGTATAAAAAGTTTTTGCCCTTCTTTTGGACAGCCGGAGCGCAGATTTTCAGTGAAGACAACAAATATTGTTTGGTGGCGTCGGATATGGCCATTGCATCGCTTCGCTTTTATAAAATGCTTCATGACTCATGCGGTTATGTCGCGGACCAGCGCGGGATTGAAGACGCTTTTCTCGACGGCAAGGTCGGCTATGTCATGTCCGGTGATTGGCTTTTGAAGCGTATCACGCTGGAGAACAGGAAGATTAACTTAATGTCGACGATCATGCCCGGACTTAATTTTCCCGGTAGATCATTTTTGGGAGGTGAATTTTTGGCAATTAATGAAGCGTCCGAAAATAAAGAAGCCGCGTCCAAATTCATCGCATTTGTTACATCGGCTGAAAATCAGGTCCGCTTTTGCAAAGCCGCCTTTGCGGCCTGTCCCTCCAGCATTGAAGCCCAAGCCGACCCATATTTCAGCTCGAACAACCATTTTCAGTCATTCATCAGTCAGATTCGAATGAGCAAATACCCGCCGGTTGACCCTGATTGGTCGTCCATCGAGCAGGAAATTGAAAGAGCTGTTGAAGATGCTCTTTTCGGTTCCGGGTTGATTGCGACTCCGCTTCGCAACGCCCGCATTGCCATCTCGAAGATTAAAGCCGAATGAATCACCGGCAACTTGCCGCTCTCGGGTTTTCCTCCCCTTGGATCATTGCCTTCCTCTTGTTGTGGCTCTTCCCTATCGGATATTCCCTTGTATTGAGCTTCACCGACTATCAGCTGTTTCGTGAGTCGCACTATATCGGTTTGGAAAATTACCGCAATCTTTTTGCGGACTCCGGTTTTTTGCAGGCAATGAAGAATACTTTCATTTTTATCGGCGGGACAGTTCCACTAACAACTGTCATAGCGCTGGGATTAGCGCTGTTGGTACATAAGCCGTTTAGAGGTCGTACCCTGTTTCGAGCCGGATTCTTTCTCCCTTGGCTAACCTCTATCGTTGTTATCGCCTTGGTTTTCAGCAATCTCTTTCAGCGTGGCGGTTACATATCACTTCTGGCCGAATTGATTAACCTAACTCCTCCCGAGCATGGCTTCCTCTACGATTACGGGACGGCTCTGTATGCAATTATGGGGATGGATGTCTGGATGTCAGTCGGATATTATATGTTAATATTTCTGGCGGGACTTCAGGCTATTCCGACTGAATTATACGAGGCCGCAGAGATAGCAGGGGCGAGCCGATGGAGACAGTTTGTCTCTATTACTTTGCCGCTTTTGAGGCCGGTCGGACTCTATATAATTGTCATCAATACGATTAAGTCATTTCAAGTCTTCACTGAGATATTTGTCATGACCAAAGGAAAATTCGATACCGCGACGCTTGTATACTTCATTTATGAAACAAGTCTGACTACAGATTTCAAATTCGGCTATGCCTCAGCTGCGGCCTATATACTCTTTCTTATTATTGCCGTTTTTTCGATGATTCAGTTTTTCCTCATGCGCAGGGGCGGGCAACCATGATAAGACAGTCCTCACTCTCTATGAATATCGCAAAGTATTCGTCGCTTTCGCTTCTTTTTTTGGGGATGGTCTTTCCGATGGTATGGATGGTCCGTGTGGCTTTCCTGCCAACTGGGACATCGCTCAATTTTGATGGGCTGGTCAGTTCGCTTTTCACATGGTCTAATTTTCACGATTTGCTAACCACCCATAATCTGGCACGCCCGTTCATCAATTCGGTGGTGGTTGCGCTGGCGGTCACGATTGGGAACATTCTCTTCTGTTTTATGACCGCCTACAGCCTGTCCAGACACCGAATGTTTATGAATAAGTTACTTTTCGTCACTATACTGGCTGTTCTTTTTATTCCGTCGCATATTGTGATTATTCCGCTGTATCTGATGTCAATCAAAGCAGGGGTTTATGATTCGTATACCGTGCTTATTATCCCCTGGCTTGTGACTCCGATCGGGATATTCCTTGTAAAGCAATATATTGATTCAATTCCCACAGCTATGGAAGAAGCCGCTCGAATAGACGGAGCTGGAGAGATGCGAATACTTATGCGGGTCGTGATGCCTGTCTGCAAACCAGTTCTTATTGTTTTGGCAATACAGGTATTTTTTACGAATTGGAATTCATTTTTCTTCCCCTTTATTTTGACATCAAGTGAAAATCTACGCACACTCCCGGTCGCGCTCGCGTTGTACCAAGGGCATCAGGCAATTGATTGGCAACACCTTATGGCCGGCTCGACTTTGGCAATCCTCCCAATTCTGCTTCTTTTTGTCATATTGCAAAAATATATTGTCTCCGGTATCACTGCCGGGGCCATCAAACAATAGTCTGCCGCTGCCGGTTTGCATTTTTCTTGGTTCGGAGACGGCAAACCAGGGGTATAACCCAAAAGGCCAATAGGTACTATTGCGGCCACTTATGAGAAATCTTTACACAAGCTCTTTAATGAAAGGACGCTACAGTATGAAAACAACCTTGATAGGTATTACTTTGGCGCTCGCCCTGTTTGCGGGTTGTGGCGTCAAAAAGTCGTATGTCGACCAGCAAATCTCTTCGTCAGAATCGCGAACATCAGAGCGCGTGCAGACCGTAGCCCAACAGGCTGCTGCGACTGCTGCCGAAGTCGAACGCCTCAACAGGCTAGCAGTTGAACTCGATGCCAAAACGGATAAAGCCATAAACAAGGCCACCGGATTCGAGGATTATGTTGTTCTCTGGACAGGCGAAATAAATTTTGGTTTTGATTCAGATGAACTCGGTGAGACAGGCGAAGGCGTTTTGGCCGAAGCTGGCAGAAAATTGGAAGAAACCCCGAAATCCATTGTTGAACTTAGCGGTTATACC
This sequence comes from Candidatus Zixiibacteriota bacterium, assembly GCA_034439475.1. Lineage (NCBI taxonomy): Bacteria > Pseudomonadati > Candidatus Zixiibacteriota > Candidatus Zixiibacteriota bacterium. The sequence continues at coordinate 9,505 of JAWXAN010000031.1, read as the reverse complement.
GATGCCACTGGCTCGCAGAACTATAATCTGATGCTGGGTCAAAGGCGGTCCGATGCCTCGAAGCGTTTCCTGGCCGACCAGTTTGGGGTCATGCTCTATCGCATGTTTGATATTTCTTACGGCGAAAGCAAACCGATAACCATGGCAGACTCACGTGGATCGAACTCTCGTAATCGCCGAGTCGAAGTCAAGGTCTGGGGACCTGCTCCGAATTCGGATGGATCACAGAGCGCGCTTCCTATCAACTAAACAACACCAGCACGGAATACATAATTTCAAACCGCACTGTATTGACTTGACATCAATACAGTGCGGTTTTTATGCTTTATTGGAGTCCGGCGTACCGTCAGGCTGAACAAGTGTGACAACGCGATGCGGCAAGGCGAACTCGATACCTTGCGCTCTAAAAGCAGCAAGGATAGACTCGCGAAGCTCGTTGCCGGTCTGGTAATCTTGGGCGATATCGGCCACCCGACACACAAGAGTGACATTGAGTCCGTTTTCTCCAAAAGACCGAAAGGCAAAATCCGGGGCGGGTGACGTCAATACATTGGGGTGCTGGGCCGCCTCCGAAAGCAGAATCTTCCTGACGACTGATAGATCTGAGTCGTAGGCGACTGCAAGTTCTATCTTCACCGGAGACTCAAGCGTAGGATAGGACAGATTATGTATCGTGCTTTTCATCAGTTCTGCATTCGGGATGATTATTAGACTGTTATCAAAGGTGAGCATGCGAGTTGAGCGCATGCCGATTTGCTGAACAACGCAAACGGTCCCATCGGCTCTTTTAATTCTGTCACCGATTCGGAAGGGGCGGTCGATCATAATCACAAAAGCGCCAATCATATTTGCGACTGTTTCCTGAGAAGCCAGCGCAATGGCCAATGAGCCAATTCCGAGAACCGCCACCAACCCCTTTACATCGACATGGAAATAGTCGAGAATCGTCAGCGACGCGACAATGAAGACGACTAATTTAGCGACCCGCTCAATCAAAGGCACAAGCTCTTCGGACACGGCACTCCGGGTCTGATCAACCAAACGAGCGCTTTTCCAACGTAGGCTGATAGTGAGAATATTGACGAGCATTAGCGCAACGACGATCACTCCCGCCGCATAATTTATCCCGTCGATTACAATAAAAATTTTCTCTCCGTATAATTCGCCGTAAAGGGACTCCAGATAATTAAACAGAACCGACATACCAAACAGGTAGACCAGCAAATTAACATAGGATCGCGTTCCGAGGAGAAGAAGATTGTCGAGTTCGGTCTTGGTTCGTTTGGTCAATCCTACGACCACTACATAAATCACGAAACGTACGATTAAGGCCGCAAGGATGGTAACCGCGACAATGAACCCGGCGCCAAAGAGAGGGCGAAGACCTGATTCAATCGGAATATCTTTCAGGAGCCATTCCATAAACTATTTGAACTCCACTCTAATTCCGCCTGTCTCAAATCTCGCCCGCACCGCGATTGTATCGCGATGTGACGAGACCGGTTCAGAATACCGAAACGGACTGAGCGATCCTGCGGTCAACCGACCGTCTGCGTTTCTATCACGGATCGCCCGAAGCAAATATCTGCCGGCAGGAAGATCTATTGAAAAAATGCGCTCGTCTTCATTCGATTCAAAAACACGTTTATCACTTATTCGGGTAAAGGTGAGAATAGTTTGTGTGCCCGTGTCGGCTAAGTGCGGGCTGATTATTTCGCCGGTAACCAACCCAAGTGAATCGGGGTCAAAAATTGAGAAGCGACGAGTAATTATTGAATCCCCAAGCCTGTTGCCGCTCAGGTCCACGATTTCGGATTCGTTCAGATCTATCCGGTAGCTTTCGCCGACAACAACAGACGGCGGCGTAGCTTCAAGATGAAAGGGGTCGATCCATCGAGGAACTATCGGTATCGGGATGCTGTCACTTTGAGATAACAGGATAGTCTGTGCATCCATTGCCGCAGTATCGAGGGGTTCGCTGAATACAAGCTCTATCTTCTTCCCTCCCTCGAACACGGGTGTCTCCTTCGGCAGGAAGGTATAGAGCGTCGGCATGGTCTTATCCGTCTTGAATCGAATTGTAAAGGTGTCGACGACCAACGGAGCGATATCTTCGCTGTATGGAACTACCAGCCTGTATTGACCCGAGTCAAGAGGCGGAAAGGCGAAAGTAAGCGTAGACGATTCGCGTTCATTTTGTTCGAGCAAACCGGTTGCAGAGAGAATTCGCAGAGAATCATTTACCGGAGACAGTTGTACACCGTCGTAACGATCACTGAGATATGTCATGGGGATTGGAGACGAGAGCCTCGCGCGGATGACTTTGTCGGCAGTAAACTCTGTGGAAACGACTCTCACAGCGCCGCTATCAGCAAACGCCAACAAGAGATTCAGCCCGGTGAGCGACGAATTTGAATCCAAATTAGCCGGCCTGTCGGGGAGAGCGTAGGACTCTGTGCGGGGTTTGAAATATTCATCCTTGTTCTTATCATTGAAAGCCACCAGCAAGAAGTTTTTCATTGGCAGATATCTGAAAGAAAATTCACCGGCTTTATTTGTTGTGGTCGCATATTCGGGGAAAAGGGAATCAAATGACTGCACTGTGTCACCCTCCGGAAAATCGTACAGTCCCACGAACAGACTCGGTTGGGGTTTGCCTGAGATGTCGCTAACAACACCCGTGACAACCCCGGAATCAAGCATTAAGCCGGTTGAGAAGGCGACTGAGGTAACGCTGTCGATTTGATTATTACGCAGGTCGGTAACGGTGCTGCTGAAGGAAATTACATAAGTTTGGTCAGGCTTCAAAGTGTCAGGCAGCGTAATACTCAATCTGTCTGCTTTCCATTTTATCTCTGGAGCTTCGGCCTGACGCGGGGAAATAAAAACAGCGCGGCCCGTTCTGGGCCGGGTAATTCTTTCAGAGAAAACAATTTCAATTGTCTCCACATTTGTAACGCCGGTTGCGCCATTCTCGGGGGATGAACTGATAATTTGCGGAGCAGTGGTATCAACTTCTCCGCCGGGAGGAGCAATGACTTCAGCGCAGGCCAAAACCAAGCTAATGCAGATAATTGATAGAAATAAAGCGAAGGAGGCCCCGGAAGCATAAGTGGGTCTCAGTGTTCCAGCTTTTCTTTTATCTTTGTGTTTGTCGGTTGAAGCGTTAGCGCTTTTTCCCACGACTGCTTCGCTTCCTGCTTTTTGCCCATTGCGGCATAGGCATCGCCGAGATGGTCAAAGATGACCGGATCAGAACTTTGTTCAATTGCTTTGGCGAGATACATGACGGCCTTTTCATAATCTCCCAAACGATAGTACACCCAGCCATAAGAGTCAAGGAACGCGGCATTCTTGGGGTTGAGTTCTACTGCTCGAGCGATAAGATCGCGGGCATAATCGAGTCGCTTTCCCCGATCGGCAAGCATATAACCGAGATAGTTAAGGGTCTGGGCGTGGTCGGGCGAATGGGTGAGTATCTCTTCGAATGTGACAACAGCGTCTTCGATTCGTCCCGAGCGTTCGTACGCGGCACCGAGGGCAAGTGAGAGGATGACCGCCGAGCTTTCCGCCCTCATTCGGTTCAGCCCGAACTTGTAGGTCTCGATCTCTTTGTCTATACGGCCAAGCTGTCTGTGGACAAAAGCAAGGTCGGTCCAGCTTTCAGGAATGGTATCTGCCATAGCCGCGACCTGCTCAAGATTCGGCAGGGCGGCTTCGTAATCTTCACGCAGTATTGCAATTCTTCCCAAATAATAGTAATTCACTGTAGCCTTGTCGCCATTCGATATGAGTTCCGAAAATAGAGAGTCGGCCCGATCAAGCGAGTCGACCGCCACATAGAGCGCGGCGAGTCGTCGAGAAGCCACGCGGTCGCTTGGGGCAATCTGAGTAATTTTTCGCGCATACGTGAGGGCCAATGTCAAAGAATCCTGGCTCACATAAATTGGTATGAGCTCGGACATGAACTGGACATTATCAGGCTCAAGCTGAAGTCCTTTTTGGAAAAGCGTAACGGCCGAATCCACCTTCCCGCTTACCTGATGGATTTTCCCAAGACTAAAATAGACGGCAGTGTTGGTAATGCCTGCATTGACATCCAATGACTTCAGATAGGCTGATTTGGCTCTTTCAATATCCCCTTTTTGAAGGGCAATTGCGGCGAGGTCATTCCATATTCTGAAATTATCCGGCACCAGCCGGGCGATATTCTCAAAGGCCCACAGTGTCGAATCGAGCAGACCCTCGTTTCGGTAAAATCCTGCCAGAAAGGAATAGGCCATGACATTCTTCGGGTCGACTTTGATTGTGTTAAAATAGGCTTTACGGGCGTTGAGGTCATCCCCCTTCATTCGATAGCAATTTGCGCTGAGCAGATATATTTCGGCATCGGGGTTTGGGATCTTGGAGAGCGCACCAAGCGCGTCATCGACCCTCCGGAGCTGTATCAGGGCCTGCGCGTAAGCAAGGCCGATCTCATAGGAATCATTGTGGAGCGTCCAGGCCTGCCGGAAACTCTCAGCGGCATTGTTCATATCTCCAAGGTCGGTGAAGATAAGGCCGTTCACATAATAGTTATATGCCGTTACGTCAATTTTCTCAAGGGGGACTGAAGATCGCTTCTCCGGATTCCGTATCTCGGTGTTAGAGGACTGAGTGATGACTCGAGTCTGTTCCGCGATCTCGGGTTGGTTGGAAGCTGTTCTCGAGCAACTCACACTCAGTAAGACCAGAATGAGACTCAACATCAGACGAACCACTATTTTAAAGGCAGGATTTATCATTTTTTTACTCACCGCGGTTATCTCAAATCTCATCGGCTTCCCTCAATAGTTTCATACAATGAATCAATATCTGCTTATACCACTATCTTCAGGTATCGCCGTTTGCCGACCTTCAAAATTGTGGTCTCTTTGATACCGAATTCATATGCCGGGTCAGTGATTTTCTCAGCTCCGAGCGTCACACCACCTGCTTCGATGAGTTTGCGAGCCTCGCTGTTGGATTTGGTCATGCCTGTTTTGGTCATCAGCATGGCCAAATAAATTTTCTCAGGGTTTATTTCATGTTTTGTTAGGCCAGAGATATCAATCTGCTCAATCTCATCGGGGAGTTCTTTTTTTGAGAAGACCCGCTCAAATTCCTCCCTCGCGGCTCTCCCTGACCCTTCAGGATGAAACAAATCCACCAGCGTCTCCCCCAGTTCTTTTTTGAACGGCATTGGATTGGCATTTGAGACGCTCATACTCCGTTCGATTTTATCGATATCACCTGAGGCAAGGGTGGTCGCCAATTTGAAATATTTAATGATCTGGTTATCGGGGATTGACATCGCTTTGCCGAATATTTCTTTTGGCGATTCGGTTATTCCGATATAGTTGCCGAGTGATTTCGACATTTTCTTCTCACCGTCGAGACCAACAAGGATGGGCAGTGTCATAATACACTGCGGGATCACACTATACGCTTCCTGAATTGTCCGGCCTGCAAGAAGATTAAATTTCTGCTCGGTGCCTCCAAGCTCGATATCGGCCTTTATAGCGACGGAGTCATACGCCTGCATGAGCGGATACAGAAGTTCATGAACTGAGATGGGAATATTGGCTTTGAAGCGTTTGGTGAAGTCATCTCTTTCCAACAGCCGCGCGACTGTGAATTTGGATGTCAGATGGATAACCTCAAGAAACTCCATTTTCTTGAACCATTCGCTGTTGAATCTGACTTCGGTTTTGGATTTGTCCAATATCCGAAAAAACTGTGTCTGGTATGTCTCTGCATTCCGCATAATATCATCATAGGAGAGTGTCGGTCGAGTTGCAGACAGTCCCGATGGGTCTCCTACCGCGGCAGTATAATCGCCAACGATAAGGACGATCTGGTGGCCAAGCTCCTGAAATTGTTTAAGTTTCCGCAAGCCTACTGTATGTCCCAGATGAATATCCGGCGATGTCGGATCAAAACCCTGCTTGACGCGGAGTGGTTTTTTTTGAGCTATCGAGAAGTATATTTTCTGTTTGAATTCATCCATGGGAAGAATGTCAACAGTACCCCTTTCCAATATCGAAAGTTGCTGTTCCAACTCCTTTTTCACCGCTTTATCATCAAACGAGACGCTCAAATTAGTTCCTTCAAACAAGACTTTTTAACAGACTAAGAGTATAACAATCGTCACGAACGATATATGCTTACTTTCATGCCTCGACAATACCAAATTAATCGGCAAAAATCAACGACAAGACAATAGTTCGAATTTTCAATTTAAGTTGACTTCTGCCATGTCCTACCTCATACTGGCGCCCAATGGAAACTAAAATGCCCAATGAAATCTTTCCCCACAAGCAAAGCCATAGGCTTCGCAACTCATTAGTCGCACTGGCGATGCTGTCTCTGGTATTCTTTGGCGTTCTGCTATACCGGACGTATGAGATTTATCAATCAGACCTGCCTTCGTTTGAACAGTTACATAATATCGAACCGAGTGTCAATACGAAAGTATATGACCGAAACGGCGATATCATTGATGAATTCTTCTCTGAAAACCGCGCCTTGACACCGTTTCGAGAATTCCCCCCGTACCTGACCGGTATGCTTCAGGCGAGCGAAGATCGCGAGTTTAGTACCCATTGGGGACTAAACATTCGGCGGACTGCCATTGTCGCCGTCACAAACCTTGTTCATTGGGATATTCGTGCAGGCGCCTCGACAGTTACCCAACAGGTTGCGCGGATGCTCTTTCTAACTCCTGAACAGACTTTGTCGCGAAAAGTAAAAGAGGCCCTGACTGCCGTGAAACTTGAACGGACTTACTCCAAAGAAGAGATAATGGAGATGTATCTCAATCAACATTATTTCAGTCGTGGAGCGTATGGAGTGGCAGCAGCGGCGCGATTATTTTTTGACAAGTCTGTCGCTGAGTTGGACAAAAATGAATGCGCGACAATTATCGGCCTGCTCAAAGGACCGAATATAAATTCGCCGCTGAATAATATAGATAAGTCACTCTTAGCAAGGAATCGGGTGTTATATTCGTATTTCGATGTCGGGGGTATCTCCCGCGAAGAATATGATTCACTCAGCAGCGAACCGATCAAGCTGGCATCGCCGGGCGAAAAGGCCGGCACTGCTCCATATTTTTCCGAGGCGGTCAGACAATATCTGCTCGAAAAGTACGGCGAAGAAGTTCTCTACTCGGGCGGGCTGAGAGTATTCACAACACTAGACAGCCGCTTGCAAGAAGTCGCCCAGAGTTCTATCCACCGTCGGATTGATTCGCTCCGGGCGCAGATTGAACGCACATACCCGGTCACCAATCCGAATTATTCAGAATTTGTCCCAGATACCAATGGCAAGCCGGGCGATTCGATACGGGTCTATAAGAAAGTCCAGGGAGCATTTGTTGCGATTGATAACGCCAACGGCGATATTATCGCAATGGTCGGCGGACGCTCATTTCAGGAGAGCGAGTTTAATCGCGCCGTTCAGGCTTTGCGCCAGCCCGGATCATCTTTTAAACCATTTGTCTACACGGCCTGTATTGATAACGGCTACCACACAACAGATATAATTGATGACAATCCTATTGTGCTTGAAATTCCAGGCGCCAAAGAATGGCGACCGCACAATTATGACGATAAATTTTTGGGACCGATCACGCTTCGCGATGCCTTGCGCCAATCCCGCAACCTCGTGGCTATTCGGCTTATCCTGAAGATCACGCCGCAGGAAGTAATTTTTTACGCGAAACGACTTGGGATTACAACCCCTCTTGCAGCAGTTCCGTCGCTTGCCATTGGAGCCAGCGAAGTTAAGCTGATTGAACTCGTGTCGGCGTTTTCAGTTTATCCAAACGGCGGCCTGCATATCCCGCACCGAATGGTGCTCAAAGTCATCGACCGATACGGAAGGGTACTTGAAGATAACGGCGCCGTACAAAAAGAAGAAGTGCTCTCGGCACAGACATCCTACATCATGACCGATATGATGCGCTCGGTTGTCGATAACGGCACAGCCCGTCGCGCTCGGTCAATGGGTTTCACTCGCCCTGCTGGCGGCAAAACAGGCACATCGGACAATTTCTGCGATAACTGGTTTGTCGGTTTTACACCGCAATTCACCGCCGGAACATGGGTTGGATTTGATGACAAAACATCCCTCGGGTCAAGCGAGGACGGCGGTCGTAACGCGGTTCCGACCTGGACTGACTTTATGATTGCCGCTCATGATTCTCTTCCTCTGATAGGTTTTGAGGAGCCGGTAGGCATTGTCCATGCCTATGCCTGCCTCGAATCAGGCGAGGTCGCAACGGATAAATGCATGAATGTGGGCTATGAGGTTTTTACTCTCGACAATCAGCCCAATAAGACCTGCTCGCTTCATCCGTCGTCGAGACGATATGTGCCCCGCGATGAACCGCGAGTGGTGGAGTCTCTTGATTCTACCGAAGAGCGAACGCGGTTTTGACAAAAACCCACCTGTTAGGCGGGCTACAAATATTTTGTATTTTTGGTGCAGGCCAGAGATTTTCGAATCCGCCGACGGTGGACGGCCTGCACCAAGATTAAAATGGATTCTCGCCTCGGCAGACTGGAATGACATGGGGAATGAGATTTCTTTCTCAGACAAACTGCTCGGCATCGGGATACTCGTCTATATCCGTATAGAAAAGCGTTATCTCGTCGCCAACTGCAATATCGCGCGAAGCAACAAGGCTCGCCCACATTCCGGTCTCTCTTTTTTCCCATTTCATCGACGCATTAGGCTGGTCCGAATGATTGCACAGCGATGACAACCCAAACACCAGATAGGCGTTGTTTTCGCCTCTCGTTTTATAGGAATCAGGTTCCACAAAGCAGTATTGAAAGACGACCGTGCTCTTGATTATACCGCGTTGATCCGCCGACAAAAATGCCGTAGGGACAGATTCAAGAATATGCCCTTCGGCGATGGCTTCGGTCGCAAACACGCCCCTCCCAAGCTTCTCGATCATTCTAATTTCAAGCATACGCGTTAGTATATAGAAATTTGGAGTGTCCGTGTATATTGAAATATGCCGAAGGTCGGAATCGAACCGACATGGTATTGCTACCGGAGGATTTTGAGTCCTCTGCGTCTACCAGTTTCACCACTCCGGCAATTGGATAAAACTACGTCAGGGCGCGGGACATGTCAAGAAAATACGAAATCAGCCCGCTCTCTCTCAGTGGGAGAGGGGGAAATAAAAGAACCCACCGTCCTCCGTGGCGGAGAATTCATCTTCGTGCGAGCCGTCCACCGTCGGCGGATTCGAAAATCTCTAGTCTGCACAGATTTACAGAAATGCAGTCAGGCGTCCTCCTTCGGCGGACTTGAAAGCCCCCGCCTGACAGTTCAACCATAGAGTCGGGCGAGGGATAGCATCCCCAGCAGGGGGCGCCCGACACCACACTAACGATATTTGTAGGTCAGTCCCGCCGCGGCGGACTGACGTCCGATATTCGCCAAGATAAAGATCACACCGCAAGCAGTG